>NZ_QPFS01000054.1:0-30613 GCF_010906995.1 Rhodopseudomonas sp. WA056
CGTCATCACCCGGCCGCAAGTGATGACCTGGCTCCGCCGCAGCTTCGCCGCCGCCTTCGTGGCGCTCGGCGCCAAGCTGGCGACCGCGGAGCGGTGACGCCTCAGCTCAATTTTGTTGTGCCTTCTGTTAGTTGGGGGGGGGAATTTAACATGGAGCAAGCTAAGCGGGCGCGACCACACTTTGAACGTGCGCTACTGGTAGTAGGACACCCAAACGCAGGAAAAAGTCGCCTTCTGAGGACAATGTTCAGAGATCCACGTTTCCACCGGTCAGGAAAGGAGCCTGAAGAATCGAGAGTTCCCCTGCTGTCAATATCGCGGGAGAGAAGCCTCTTTGTTCGATTCAGTTCCCCGCACGAAATGGGTGACTCTCTGGAGCAATTCGTGGAGTGGATTGATCACACCATGAAGAGCGCTTGGAAAACGCATCGGCGCTTTAATCTTGCGTGTGCAATGCAGCCCAAAGCCGCCAACAATATGCCGGACCTAACAACGATATGCGAGCACATTTGCCGGGAGTTCAATCCGGAGCGCATTAGGATCGTGCAATTAGACCCAAGACAGGACGGGCGGCAGGCCGAAGGAATAACTGAAGAAAACGTCAACGCATTGCGACAGCTCGGAATAGAGATTTGCTCTGTTGACGCCAGACGCGATGCTAGCATCGAACCAAATGGGTTTTTCGTGGCAGATTTTTTCGATTTCACTTGAGGTGAACAAGGGCCAATTACGTCCGCGCGCGGATCTCGTTGAGCAGGAAGTTGCCGAGCCGCTTGCCGCGATTGCGCAGCACCTTGAGCGGGCCCTGGTCGACGAAATACGTCAGCAGAATGCTGTCACGCGTCTCTACGCCCGCGGGGACGGTGTCGGCCGAATGCCAGCTCTGCTTGTCGACCGCAAACGCATAGCCCGAATTCGGCACGAACTTCATCTGCCGCGCCTTCGGCATCGACCCGTCCGGCAGCACATCGTGAAAGATCGTGCCGATGTCGGTGTGGGCTTCGTCCCGCGGCAGATAGAGCTGCACGGTGATGCCCTTCCAATGCGTGTCGGTGTGCGGCGTGATCTTGTAGCCGGGAACGTCGCGGGTCAGGATCGGAATCGGAAACATCCCGACCTCCTGCGCGTCCGGCCCAAATCGTTTCTCCAGCGCCGGCGCCAGCTTGCGCCGAAACGCGTTCTTCACCGGCTCCGAACACAGCGCATCTCCGACCATGCGCCACACCGAGCGCTGCTCCGGCGGCAGGTGCCGGATGTATTCCGGAAACAGGTCGATCTTCACCCGGGTGTGAGTGCCGTCAGCGAGATCATTGCCCTTGCTGCGGCCATGCATCGGCCGATAGTCGGCGTTGCGCGGCATCGCCTTGAGCATCGCGGCGTAGACCAGCGCCGGAAAGATCCCGACGAATTCGAGATGGTAGAACGGCTCCATCACCACCGCGGCTGACTCGATCGCCCCGACGATGTGATTGATCAACGCGGCGGTCGCTTCCGCCAACTCCGACGGACGCCGTTCAGCCATTTGGTCCATGAAATCTCCGCTGGGCTGCTTCGTCTTGTTGAGACTAGCTAGCAACTACGATCAGCACCAGCGGATTTCACACCCCCGATGGCAGCTATGCGTTGGGGGCGATGAGGAATTTCTCCCCGGTCGCGCGCTTGTTGTAGACCGCGATGGCATCGAGGCTCAGCGCCTCCCTGAGCGACACCGTCCGCGTGTAGTGGCTGGCGAAGGTAGTCTTGATCTCGGCGGCGACGCGGGCGCGGAGTTTGGCGGCGTCGGCAGCACCGATCTTCTGCAGGAACGGGAACAGCAGCCAGCCGCCGACTGCCCAAGCGAAGCCGAAATTGCGTACGATCTCGGTCGGCTTGGTGTCGAGGCTGCCGTAGATATAGACCTGCTTCGGCACGTTGGAGCCGTAGCGGCTGTAGGGGCCGGTCGCGGTCTTGCCGATCGCGGCTTCCATGCAGCTCAGGATCTGCCCCGCGAGCCGGCCGCCGCCGATCGCATCGAACGCGATGGTCGCCCCGGTCTGGACCAGCGCCTCGGTGAGATCGTCGAGGAACGTCGGCGCGGTGGAATCCACCACGTATTTGGCGCCGATGTCGCGCAATAGCTTGGCCTGGGCCTCGCTGCGCACGATGTTGACCAGATCGATGCCGTCCTTGAGGCAGATCCGGTTGAGCATCTGGCCGAGGTTCGACGCCGCGGCGGTGTGCACCAGCGACTTGTGGCCTTCGCGCTTCATCGTCTCGGTCATGCCCAGCGCGGTCAGCGGATTGACGAAGCACGAGGCGCCTTCGGCCGCGGTGGTGCCATCCTGGAGCTTCAGGCAGTCGGCCGCCTTGATCAGGCGGTATTGCGCGTACATTGCGCCGCCGATCATCGCTACGGTCTTGCCGAGCAGCGCCTGCGCCGCGTCCGAGCTGCCGGCCTTGATCACCGTGCCGGCGCCCTCGTTGCCGACCGGCATCGACTCGTCGATCCGGCCCGCCATCGCCTTCATCGCGGCTTCCGGCACCTTGGCGGTGATCACCGGCGCGTCCGCGCTGCCGGACGCTTTCGCGGTCGACATGTCGGCGGCGCCGAACAACAGGCCGAGATCGGAGGGATTGATCGGGGTGGCTTCGACCCGGACCACCACCTCGTCGGGGCCGGGCTCGGGAATGCTTACCGGCACCAGCGAAACTTCGAGGTCGCCGCTCGTCTTGATCAGCGAGCGCAGTTGCAGTCCGGTGATGGCCTCGGTCACGTCTCTCTCCCTGCTGTCTGTTGCGGCCGCACCATGATGCAGCCGCGCGCGGGGTTCAAGACGAGCCGATGGCCGCGACGATCACATCATCGCGGCCATTTTTCTTTTAGCGGAACGCCTTCAGCGCCGCCTTGCCGGGGAAGTACGCGCTGGTGCCGAGCTCCTGTTCGATCCGCAGCAACTGGTTGTACTTCGAGGTGCGGTCGGCGCGGGCCAGCGAGCCGGTCTTGATCTGCCCGCAATTGGTGGCGACCGCGAGGTCGGCGATGGTGGAGTCCTCGGTCTCGCCGGAGCGATGCGACATCACCGCGGTGTAGCCGGCCTTGTGCGCCATCTCGACGGCGGCGAGCGTCTCGGTCAGCGTGCCGATCTGATTGACCTTGATCAGGATCGAGTTGGCGCGGCCGGCCTTGATGCCGTCGGCGAGGCGCGAGACGTTGGTGACGAACAGATCGTCGCCGACGAGCTGACACTTGTCGCCGATCAGGTCGGTGATCGCCTTCCAGCCGTCCATGTCGTCCTCGGCCATGCCGTCTTCGATCGACACGATCGGATAGCGCGACACCAGATCGGCGAGATACTTGGCCTGCTCCTGCGGACCCAGGCTGCGGCCTTCCGCTTCATAGACATACTTGCCGTTCTTGAAGAACTCGGTCGACGCCGGATCGAGCGCGATCATGACGTCTTCGCCGGCCTTGAAGCCGGCCTTGCCGATCGCCGACAGCACGAAATCGAGCGCGGCGTCAGCCGACGGCAGGTTCGGCGCGAAGCCGCCCTCGTCGCCGACATTGGTGTTGTGGCCGGCTTTCTTCAGTTCGCCCTTCAGGGTGTGGAAGATCTCCGAACCATAGCGCAGCGCTTCCGCGAAGCTCGGCGCACCGACCGGCATGATCATGAATTCCTGGAAGTCGATCGGATTGTCGGCGTGCGCGCCGCCATTGATGATGTTCATCATCG
Source organism: Rhodopseudomonas sp. WA056 (assembly GCF_010906995.1). Classification (NCBI taxonomy): domain Bacteria; kingdom Pseudomonadati; phylum Pseudomonadota; class Alphaproteobacteria; order Hyphomicrobiales; family Nitrobacteraceae; genus Rhodopseudomonas; species Rhodopseudomonas sp. WA056. The sequence continues at coordinate 3,711 of NZ_QPFS01000054.1, forward strand.
GCACCGGCAGGGTGCGGGCCGAGGTGCCGCCGACATAGCGATACAGCGGCAGATCGTAAGACGACGCCGCGGCCTTGGCGACCGCCAGCGACACACCCAGGATCGCATTGGCGCCGATCCGGCCCTTGTTCGGGGTGCCGTCGAGCTCGATCATGGTCTGGTCGATCTGCACCTGCTGCTCGGCGTCCATACCGCCCAGCGCATCAAACAGCTCGCCATTGACGGCTTCGACCGCCTTCAGCACGCCCTTGCCGAGATAGCGAGCCTTGTCGCCGTCGCGCAACTCGACCGCCTCGTGGGCGCCGGTCGAGGCGCCCGACGGCACCGCGGCGCGGCCGACCGAGCCGTCCTCGAGCACCACGTCGACTTCGACGGTCGGATTGCCGCGGCTGTCGAGAATTTCGCGGCCGATGATGTCGACGATGGCGGTCATGAATGCCTCTTGATCGGATGGAGGGAATGGAGTTGCGCCGCTTCTACAGCATGGCTCCGGGCACGAAAAGGCCGCTCGCCCGCTCCATGAGGCCCGACAAACGGCGAACGCACCGGTTTTGCGACGGATTCCCCTGCTCCGGAAAATGATCTAGGACGGCGGTAACGGAGACCCGAGTTCAAGCCATGTCGAAAACGCCCCGCAAATCCGCCTCCTCCCCGCCCCTGCAGCTCGGTCAGGCCGTCGAATGGCCGGACCGGCCGGAAGCCGCCAAGCTCGACCGGGTGCCGAACCCGCAGAAGGACACCAATTTCCTAGCGCGCTTCACTGCACCGGAATTCACCTCGCTGTGCCCGGTGACCGGGCAGCCGGATTTCGCGCATCTGGTGATCGACTACGTTCCCGGCCCGTGGCTGCTCGAGTCGAAATCGCTGAAGCTGTACCTCGCCTCGTTCCGCAACCACGGCGCCTTCCACGAAGACTGCACCGTGGCGATCGGCAGGCGGATCGCGGCAGAGATCAAGCCGAAATGGCTGCGCATCGGCGGCTACTGGTATCCGCGCGGCGGCATCCCGATCGACGTGTTCTGGCAGACCGGCAAACTGCCGAAAGATGTCTGGGTCCCCGATCAGGGCGTGCAGCCATATCGCGGACGTGGCTAGATAGGACTGATCGCCCTCGCTCGAGGAACTCTTCGCGCTCCCGGACGTTTGTGCGGAACTGAATCGTTCCAAGCGGAGAAGCGAGATTGAACCGGCGGCAAGTTCTGACCGGCCTTGCGGCGCTGCCGCTGTTGCAAGCTAAGGCCGAGCCGGCCGCAGCGAACAAATCCCCACCCTCCAGCCCGTTCGATCCTTGGGTCGTACGAAATCTGGCGCGCGAACTGGCGAGTAAGCCCTATCAGGCGCCGGACAGCGCGCTGCATCCGTCGCTGGGCGATCTGAGCTACGACGCGTATCGCGCGCTTCGCTTCAATCCGGAGCGCGCGCTGTGGCGCGCCGAAGGCTTGCCGTTTCAGGTGCAGTTCTTTCACCGTGGCTTCCTGTACAAGAACCGGGTGACGATCTTCGAGGTCGCGGAAGGCGAGGCTCGGCCGGTGCGCTACCGTGCCGAAGATTTTTCGTTCGGCGACGCCGCCCCGCCGCCGCCGGATGCCGATCTCGGCTTTGCGGGCTTTCGCATTCACGCGCCGCTGGAGCGCGCGGACTATTTCGACGAGGTCAGCGCGTTCCTCGGTGCGGCGTATTTCCGCGCCGTCGCCAAAGGCCAGCGCTACGGCCTGTCGGCGCGCGGACTGTCGATCGACACCGGCCAGTCCGGCGGCGAGGAATTTCCGCTGTTCAAGACGTTCTGGCTCGAACGCCCCGCCCCCGGCGCATCGTCGATGGTGGTACACGCGCTGCTGGACAGCAAGAGCATCGCGGGCGCGTACCGTTTCACCATCCGTCCGGGCGTCACCACCGTGTTCGACGTCGAGATGGCGCTGTATCCCCGGGTCGATCTGCAGCACGTCGGCCTCGCGCCGATGACCAGCATGTTTCTGTTCGGCCCGAACGATCCGGCCGATGCGGCCGACTTCCGCCCGTCGGTGCACGATTCCGACGGGCTGGCGGTCTTCAACGGCAGCGGCGAGGAGCTGTGGCGGCCGCTGTGCAATCCCCGCGATCTGCAGATCAGTGCGTTCGGCGATCGCAACCCGCGCGGCTTCGGCCTGATGCAGCGCGAGCGCAGCTTCGGCGCCTATCTGGATCTGGAATCGCGGTTCGAGCTGCGACCGAGCCTGTGGGCAGAGCCGATCGGCGACTGGACCGAGGGCGCCGTCAAGCTGGTCGAGATTCCGACCCGTGAAGAAGTCCACGACAATATCGCCGCGTTCTGGGAGCCCAAGCAGCCGCTGCGGGCGAAGGGCGAGCACATCTACACCTATCGCCTGCATTGGGGGCCCGACACGCCGAAGCCGAAGGCGCTCGCCCGCTTCGTACGGACCGGGATCAGCACGCGCGGCGACAACGAGCGCTTGTTCGTGCTCGACCTCACCGGCGACCGGCTCGACAGCGTCGACGCCGCCGCCATCCGCGGCGCCGTCAGCACCGACAAGGGCGAAATTCGCAACATCGTGACTCAGCCCAATCCGGCCAGCGGCGGCTGGCGGCTCAGCTTCGATCTCGCCAAAGCGCAGGCGCCGGTCGAACTGCGCGCGACCGTCTACGAGGGCGATGCCGCAGTGTCGGAAGTCTGGCTGTACCGATGGACTCTCTGATCGGGCCGCGCCCGAACGACTGCAGCGATGCCGAGCGCCGGTTGGATCCGATGCCTGCGGACGCGCCGCTGGCGATGCCGGTGCAGTCGTTGAGGCAGAAGCCGCAATCGGCGGCCGCAGGATCCACGACCGGCCGATGGCGCCGGCTGCTGATCATGCTCGCCACCGCGACCCTGTCGGGCGCTGGCGTCTACGAGATGTACCAAGTGCTGCAGGTCGGCGGCGTCACCGTCCTCGAAGGCGTTGTGCTGGCGCTGTTCTCGGCGCTGTTCGCCTGGGTAGCGCTCTCGTTCGTTTCGGCGCTGGCCGGCTTCGCGGTGCTGTGCGGCGGCTGGCGCGGCGACCTCGACATCGATCCGGACGGACCGCTGCCGGAGATCTCGGCCAGGGTCGCGATGCTGCTGCCTACCTACAATGAAGACGCACCCACGGTGTTCGCGCGGCTGCAGGCGACCCGGAACTCGGTCGACCAAACCGGACGCGGCGCGCAGTTCGACTGGTTCGTGCTCAGCGATTCCACCGACCCGGCGACCTGGATCGACGAGGAGCGATTCTTCGTCAAACTCGCCGCCACCAACGACCGGCTGTACTACCGTCATCGGCCCAGCAACACGGCGCGCAAGTCCGGCAATATCGCCGATTGGGTGGAGCGGTTCGGCGGCGACTACGCGTTCATGGTCATCCTCGACGCCGACAGCGTGATGACCGGCGACGTGCTGGTGCGGATCGCCGACGCGATGCAGCGTCACGACGACGTCGGTTTGATCCAGACCCTGCCCGTTGTCGTCCATGCGCGCACCTTGTTCGCGCGGGTCCAGCAATTCGCCGGCAGCATCTACGGGCCGATGATCGCCTCCGGCGTCGCGTGGTGGCACGGCTCCGAGAGCAACTACTGGGGACACAACGCCATCATCCGCGTCGCGGCCTTCGCGGGCAGCGCTGGGCTGCCGGTGCTTTCCGGCCGCAAACCGTTCGGCGGCGAAATCCTCAGCCATGATTTTGTCGAGGCTGCGCTGATGCGCCGCGCCGGCTGGCGCATCCATCTGGCGCCGGCGCTGCGCGGCAGCTACGAGGAATGCCCGCCGTCGCTGCTGGATTTCGCCGCGCGCGACCGGCGCTGGTGCCAGGGCAATCTGCAGCACGGCAAACTGTTCGCCGCCCGCGGCCTGCATTGGGTTTCCCGGCTGCACTTCCTCACCGGGATCGGCGCCTACATCACCGCGCCGATGTGGCTGACGTTTCTGGTGGCCGGCATCCTGATTTCGCTGCAGGCGCAGTTCGTGCGGCCGGAATACTTCCCGAACGACTTTTCGCTGTTTCCGATTTGGCCGGCGCAGGATCCGGTTCGCGCCGCCTGGGTGTTCGCCGCAACGATGGGCCTGCTGATCCTGCCGAAGCTGCTGGCTCTGCTGCTGGTGCTGATCCGTACCGAGACGCGCCGGCGGTTCGGCGGCGGCCTGCGGACGTTCGGCGGCGTGGTGCTGGAAACGCTGGTCTCCGCCCTCACCGCGCCGGTGATGATGGTGTTTCAATCCACCGCCGTCGCCGAGATCCTGCTCGGCCGCGACGCCGGCTGGCAGGTGCAGCACCGCGGCGACGGCGTCGTCCCGCTACGCGAGGTGACCCGCCGCTACGCCCTGCCGACCGTGCTCGGCACAGTCATGGCGATCGGGGCATGGCTGGTGTCGTGGCCGCTGCTGCTGTGGATGACGCCGGTGGTCGTCGGCCTGGTATTCGCGATCCCGGTGGCGCTCTTGACGACGCGCAATGCGCGTTCTCGCCCGCTCCTGATGACGACGCCCGAACAACGCCAGCCGCCGGCGATCCTGGCGGACGTCCACCGCCTCGCTGCCGATCTGCAAGCGGCCGCAGGCGGAGAGCACCCGCTGCGCACCCTGCGCGACGACGACAACCTGCGCGAATTGCACTTCGCCGGCATCGCCCGCCACCCGCCGCGACAGCGCGGACGCGTCGACGTCCATCTGGCGGTGGCGCGGTCGCTGATCGAGGACGCCCGCGATTTCGACGAAGCACTCGGATGGCTGGGCCCCCGCGAGACCCGCGCCGTCCTCGGCGATCGGGACACGCTGCAACGGGTGCTGCAGATGCCGTGCGCACGCCCACGCGCGACTCCGGATCGAGAGACGCGGGCAATCACCACCAGATCATGACCGGGCCGAACCTGCGGCTCCGTCACACGGCGCCGGCCGCGGGCCGTTTCTTGGCAAGCGCGTCGAATTCCATCAGCGTCTTCATCAGACCTTCGAACTCGCGCAGCGGCACCATGTTCGGGCCGTCGGACGGCGCATGGTCCGGATCGGGATGGGTCTCGATGAACACGCCTGCGACGCCGACCGCGACCGCGGCGCGCGCCAGCACCGGCACGTATTCACGCTCGCCGCCCGACGAGGTGCCCTTGCCGCCGGGCTGCTGCACCGAATGGGTGGCGTCGAAGATCACCGGCGCGCCCGTGGTTTTGGCCATGATCGGCAGCGCGCGCATGTCGGATACCAGCGTGTTGTAGCCGAACGACACGCCGCGTTCGGTCACCAGCACTTTGGGATTGCCGGCGTGCGTAATCTTGGCGACGACATTGCCCATGTCCCACGGCGCCAGGAACTGGCCCTTCTTGACGTTGACGATCTTTCCGGTCGCCGCGGCCGCGAGCAACAGATCTGTCTGCCGGCACAGGAACGCCGGGATCTGCAGGATATCGACCGCTTCGGCCGCGCGCGCGCATTGCTCGCCCTCGTGCACGTCGGTGAGCACCGGCAGGCCGAGCTGATCGCGGATCTCGGCGAAGATCGGGAGCGCGGCGTCGAGGCCGAGGCCACGGGCGCTGGCGGCGCTGGTGCGGTTGGCCTTGTCGAACGAGGTCTTGTAGACGAGGCCGATGCCGAGCCGGGTCGCGATCTCTTTCAGCGCCGAGGCGACTTCCAACGCGTGAGCGCGGCTTTCGAGCTGGCACGGGCCGGCGATCACAGAGAGCGGCAACGCGTTGCCGAACTTGACGTTGCCCGCCACGACGCTGGTCGAGGGCGCGATGCTCTTGTTCACTTACACTGTTCCTTGCTCGAAAATCAGGGTGGCCCCGCAGACATCGGGCACCACCAGGCGGCTGACATGACGTGCCGCCGGGATCGTGTGGTCTTGCAGCAGCCGTTCAACCACGCCGAGATCATCCGCCGCAATCCGTAATCCGACGAAGCTGGCACCCTCGCCTTCGGACGGAACCGTGATGCCGTATTGGTCGCGCAGCGATATAGGCTCGACGATCTCGATGTCGCCGCGCTTGGTCGGCGCGGTGACGCCGATCGACGACGAGCGCAGATCGCGGCTGCCGGTGAAGGCTTCGAGGAAGATATGATGATCGGTCGGATTGTCGGCGACCATCACCACCGCTGTCGCCGCATTGGCGCCGTTGGCATGCGCCTGGAATGCCGGGTTCCAGAAATTGTCCGGATAGTGATGCTGACAGGCGGCGAACCCGGCCTGCGGCGACAACGGGTCGCGCGCGAATGCCAGCGAGAATTGCAGCTTCACCACGCTGCCGTCGGGGCGCCGCCCCTCACGCCCGAAGGTGAAGACCTCGCCGGCCGCGATGCCGGCGGCACCGAACCGGCGCAGATCGGCAGCCGCGTCGTCGCTCGCCAGCAGCAGCATCGACACACCCTCGCGGGCCGCCAGGTAATCGCGCTGAAACGCTCCGAACGAGAAGGCGCCATCACGGTGCGGCGGGATCTTGTCGGGTTCTCCGATCGTCAGCAATTCGATGAAGAAGCGATCGAACTGGACGATCCGGTTGTGCGTCCCCCAGGGGTGAACGTTGCGTGCACCTACGATGAAGCCGAGCCGCTGGTACAGATCCGCGGCCGCGTCGAGATCACGCACCGCATGGACAATATGGTCGAGGCCGTTGGACATGAATGACGCCGTCATGGCGAGGAGTGCAGCGACGAAGCAATCCAGCCCGGTGCTCGGCGCTGGATTGCTTCGCTTCGCTCGCAATGACCATCGAAACTGATACTCATCCGAATTACTTCACCGCCGAAAACGAAGTCGGCACCAACAACTGATTGGTGATGCTGTCGACGATCTGGCCGTCCTTCTCGGTCTCGGCCTTGGCGGCGAGCCATTCCGGATCGCTGGCGAACGCGGTCCATTTCTGCTCGCGTTCGGCGAGGCTTTCCCAGGCGAGCAGATAGGTCAATTCCTGATTGGAGGCGCCGACCAGCGTGGTGAAGAACCCGGCCTGCCGGATGCCGTGCTTCTCGAACAGCTTCAGGGTGATGGTCTCGAACCGCTTCAGGATCGCCGGCAGTCGGCCCGGCACGCAGCGATACACCCGCGACTCGTAGATCATGACGCCCTCCACATCGTTGTGGCGCTTATAGCGGTAAGCAACGGGGGTTGTCTTGCTCGCCGCGCAGGGAGCAGAGTTGCGGACTGCCTAAGCAGATTGTATATACAGCATGTCGGATTTCGACCCGGCCAAAGATGCAATCAATTGCGCCAAGCACGGCATCTCGCTGGCGCGGTGGGTCGACATCGACATGCAGGTCACCTTGAAGGATAAACGCCGCGATTATGGCGAGGATCGCTATCGCGCCTACGGCTACATCGACGGTCTGCCATACTGCCTGGTCTTCGCCGATCGAAACGGAAAGATCCGGCCCATCAGTCTTCGTCGTGCCCACATGAAGGAGATCAGGCGTCATGTCACCTAGATCGAAAGAACCGGTGTTCGACGACGACAATCCGGAATGGACCGAAGAGGATTTCGCCCGGGCGCGGCCGCCGGAAGAAGTATTGCCGCCCGAAATTCTGGCGCAGTTCAAGCACCACCGTGGCCCGCAAAGGGCCCCGACCAAGGTGCCGGTGTCGATCCGGCTCAGTGCCGACGTGGTGGCGCACTACAAGGCGACCGGGCCCGGCTGGCAATCGCGGATCGACGACACGCTGCGCAAGGCCGCGAAGCTGAAGACCGGCTAGCCGGGCAGGCGCTTGCCCGCAATGAGCGCTGCGTCAGCGCGGCTTCGGCGGCGGCAGTTCGCCGGCGGTGGCGGCGATCTGCGGATCGACCAGCGTGACCTTGGCGCCCGGCTCGGCGGCGAACAGTTTCCTGAAATGCTCCGGCCCGAGCAGCTTGGCCGCCTCGTCGATCAGATGCTGATTGCGCGCGTTCAGCGCCTCGGCGCTGGGCTGACCGGTGCCGGGCCAGGGCTGCGCCGCAAAGCGCTGCACCTCCCCGCGCAGCCGCAGCAGGCTGGCGAGCTTGGCCGGCTCGGTCGCCAGCAGTTCGGTCGCGCGCTTCTCGAATTCGTCCACCGCGATGCCCTCGCCGCTCGCCGCCACCGTCAGACCTCCCGGCCGTCCGAGCCGCGCTACCAGTTGCGTGCCGCTGCACGAGGCGACCTTGGCGGCCCAGGCAGTCTGCTGCAGCCCGTACGTGCCGTAGATGAAACTCGACAACGGATAGCCACGCGCCTTGCTCACCGTCAGCGGCGGTACGCTGCCGTTCGCCGTCGCATACAACACCTGATTGGCCAATTGGTGGCACACGCCGTCGACGCCGTAGCTGTAGATCGTGCCGCGCGCCGCCGGCGTGGTGTTGGAGTCGGCGTTCGGCTGCACCAGACATTGCGCCAGTTTCAGATTGCCGCCCTGCTGACCGAGCGCGCCGGTCGGATTGATCGGGGTGCCGCCCTGCGGGTGGAACGATCCCCAGCAGTACCAGAACGACTGACCGGCCACGACGACGTCGGCGATGGTGTTGTAGGGATGAACTTGATTGTCGTAGCTGGTGACCCAGGTGTGATCGACCGGAGATTCCGAGGACCAGGCCGGGACGGCCCAAGCATACAGGCTGACCGACGGTGTCATTTCCATTCCTCCCAAAGAGAGTCGCACGACACGTTACGGTTGTGCGCGAAGCATCATCTACCAGCCAAAGAATGTCCACGCGCAAGTTACGGCATTCACGGAAATCCGCTGATCCCCGAAAGGAGCTGGGTATGACCACGCCCTCACCGCCGACCTTCCCCGACTGGCCGGATGCCGTCCGGAACCTGCACCGCCTGGTGTGCCTGCTGGGGGCGGCCGTGATGCTCGGCGCATCCCCCGGGCTCGCCCAGAGTGCCGGCGGCGGCACACCCGGCGTCGTTTTCGGCGGAAGCAGCGACGTCATGGTCGGCGGCAAGCCGGCGGCCCGCGCCGGCGATGTCACCACCGAGGGCGCGATCATCGAAGGATCGAGCAACGTCTTCATCAACGGCAAGCCGGCCGCGATCGGCGGCAGCCGCACCGGCTGCGGCGGCGTGCTGACCGGCAGCGGCTCAGGGGTGTTCATCAACGGTAAGCCGGTGGCGCGCAGCGGCGATCCGTCGACCGGTTGCCGCTGACGACGACTTCGCTCTTACACCAGCCGGCTCTGCACCAGCGCGGCTTCGACGAACGAGGCGAACAGCGGGTGCGGGTCGAACGGGCGCGACTTCAGTTCGGGGTGGAACTGGACGCCGATGAACCAGGGATGATCCTCGTATTCGACGATCTCCGGCAGCACGCCGTCCGGCGACATCCCTGAGAACTTGAGGCCGTGCTGTTCGAGCCGGTCCTTGTAGGCGGTGTTGACCTCGTAGCGGTGGCGGTGGCGCTCGGAGATCTCGGTGGCGCCGCCATAAACCTGTGACACCCGGCTGCCGCGCTTCAGCGCCGCCGGATAGGCGCCGAGCCGCATCGTGCCGCCGAGATCGCCGGCCTGGCTGCGCTTCTCCAGCTCGTTGCCGCGCACCCATTCGGTCATCAGGCCGACCAGCGGCTCCGGCGTCGGGCCGAATTCCGTCGAATTCGCCTGCTCGATGCCGGCGAGGTTTCGCGCTGCCTCGATCACCGCCATCTGCATGCCGAAGCAGATGCCGAAATACGGCACATGGCGCTCGCGCGCGAACTGCGCCGCCCTGATCTTGCCCTCGGCTCCGCGCTGTCCGAAGCCGCCCGGCACCAGGATGCCGTTGACATGCTCGAGGAACGGCGCCGGATCCTCGTTCTCGAACACCTCGCTCTCGATCCAGTCGAGATTGACCTTGACCTTGTTGGCGATGCCTCCGTGGCTGAGCGCCTCGATCAGCGACTTGTAGGCGTCTTTCATCCCGGTGTACTTGCCGACGATGGCGATCGTCACTGCGCCTTCGGGATTGCGGATGCGCTCGTTGATCTCGTGCCAGCGCGCGAGCTGCGGCGGCTCCTTGGCGGCAATCGCGAACGCCGCCAGCACTTCGTCGTCGAGCCCGGCGGCATGATACGCCTCCGGCACCGCATAGATGCTGTCGGCGTCGCGCGCCTCGATCACCGCGCTTTCGCGGACGTTGCAGAACAGCCCGAGCTTGCGCCGCTCCTCCTTCGGGATCGGCCGGTCGGTGCGGCACAGCAGGATGTCCGGCTGGATGCCGATCGAGCGTAGCTCCTTGACCGAATGCTGGGTCGGCTTGGTCTTCAGTTCGCCGGCGCTCGGGATGTACGGCAGCAGCGTCAGGTGAATGTAGATCACGTCGCCGCGCGGCAGATCGTTCTTGATCTGGCGGATCGCCTCGAAGAACGGCAGGCCCTCGATGTCCCCGACGGTGCCGCCGATCTCGACCAGCACGAAGTCGTAGCCGTCGTTGTCGCTGACGATGAAATCCTTGATCGCGTTGGTGACGTGCGGAACCACCTGGATGGTGGCGCCGAGATAGTCGCCGCGGCGTTCCTTGGTCAGAATGTCCTGATAGATCCGGCCGGTCGTGATGTTGTCCTGCTTGGTCGCAGGCCGGCCGGTGAAGCGTTCATAGTGGCCGAGATCGAGGTCGGTCTCGGCGCCGTCGTCGGTCACGAACACTTCGCCGTGCTGATACGGCGACATCGTTCCGGGATCGAGGTTGAGATAGGGATCGAGCTTGCGAAGGCGGACCTTGTAGCCTCGCGCCTGCAGCAGGGCGCCAAGCGCCGCCGATGCCAGACCCTTGCCGAGCGAGGAAACCACGCCGCCGGTGATGAAGATATACCGCGCCATGGGACTTTACCTTTAAGGCCCTCGGTCCGATTCGCCAAAACGATTCGTACCCCTCGGGCAGTTTGACAGATGCCTGTGGGTGACGCTGAAAGATCAGCTATTTCAGACGATTGCTGAAGGGATCTCAGATCAGAGGCGAGATCCCGTCAGCGCATGCCGGCAATGCTTATTGCGACTGCGGCGGGGTCGGCGCCGCGGGCGCTGCCGGTGCCGCCGGCTGCTGGTTCTGCTGCTGATCGGTCTGCCGGAGCGTGTCGAGCAGGCCGCCGCCTTGAGATACCGGCGGTGCGGGCTGACCCGGAACCTGCTGCTGAATCGGCGCCGTCGGCAGAATCGTCGTCGGCTTCCGATTGTAGCTCGCCAGCCAGGTGAGCAGCAGGCTGGTGATGAAGAAGCCGACCGCCAGAATCGCCGTGGTGCGGGTCAGAAGATTGGCGGTGCCGCGGCTCGACATGAAACCGCCACCGCCACCGCCGCCGACGCCCAGGCCACCGCCCTCGGACTTCTGCAGAAGCACCACGCCGATCAGGCCCAGCACCAACATCAGGTGAATGACGATAATGACAGTCTGCATCGTACCCTTCCATCGCAAGCCAACGCCGCCGAATGGCCGACAGGCGCCGGCAGGCGCTGCTCGACAGGCTTGCGGGATAAATGAAGTCGCGCGGTGTCTACACGATCGCGCGGGGATTTGTCACCCCCGCATGGTTCCAGAAACGCCGCAGCAGGACCGCTTGGCGCGGCTTAGTTAGGGACAGCCGGCAGCAATCGCAAGGAAATCCGACGCCTTCAGGCTCGCGCCGCCGATCAGGGCGCCGTTGACGTGCGGCACCGCCAGCAATTCGCGGGCGTTCGAGGGCTTCACCGAGCCGCCGTACAAAATCCGCATCGTCTCCCCGGCGGCGCCGAACCGTTCGCTCAGGGTCTGGCGGATAAAGCCATGAACCTGCTCGACATCGGCCGTCGTCGGGGTGCGGCCGGTGCCGATCGCCCAGACCGGCTCGTAGGCCACCACCAGGTTCGCCGCGGTGGCGCCGTCCGGCAGCGACCCGGCCAGCATCCCGGCCACCACATCGAGGGTGTGGCCGGCGTCACGCTCGCCCTGAGTCTCGCCGACGCAAACGATCGCCACCAGCCCCGCACGCCACACCGCCTGCGCCTTGGCACGAACGATCGCGTCGGTCTCGGCATGGTCGGCGCGGCGCTCGGAATGGCCGACGATGATCGCCGCGGCGCCGGCATCGGCCAGCATCTCGGCGGCGATGTCGCCGGTATGCGCGCCGGACACGTTGGCATGGCAGTCCTGGCCGCCGATCGCGAACGGCAGCGCCTTGCCGCCGTGCGCTTCCGCGACTCGCGCCGCGAAGCTCGCCACCAGCGTCGCCGGCGGACAGACCAAAAGATCGATGCCCTGGGGCAGCTCACCGGCGCCCTTCAGCATCGCATCAAGCTCGGCGACGGAATCCTTCAGGCCGTTCATCTTCCAGTTTCCAGCAATCAGCGGACGAACGGCGGGGACCGGCATGAGCACTCTCGCAATAAAGGGTTGAACCGTTCCGCTAGCAGAGCCTATTGCGAGACTCAAGGAGACGTGAACGCCTTCGCTGCGGCGATCCGCAGCAGGAGCTTTGCAACACGATGGCATCTGGGAGCTTCGCGCCCAGGCCGCGGTTGCGACCTCATAGGCCGCACTTTATGATGGATTTTCAAGCCGGCGACGCTAATTTGCCCACCCGCGCCGATCCGCGCAGCCGGTTCCCTCCTGATAAAAAGTGACTCCATGCTCCGAGGAATACGCAACGCCTCATCCAACTGGTTTGGCAAGACCATCATGATCGCCGTGATGGGCCTGCTGATCGTCAGCTTCGGGATCTGGGGCATTGCCGACGTGTTCCGCGGATTCGGCCGCGCCACGCTCGCCAAGATCGGTGGCACCGAGATTTCCACCGAGCAGTTCCGGCAGACCTACAATGACCGCCTGCAGCAGATCGGCCGTCAGCTCGGCCGGCCACTGACGCCGGATCAGGCGCGGGCGATCGGCATCGACCGCCAGGTGCTGCAGCAGACCATCGCCGAAGCCGCGCTCGACGAAGATGCGCGCCGGCTCGGCCTCGGCCAGTCCGATGCCGATACGATGAAGTCGATCCTTGAAGATCCGAATTTCAAGGGCGCCAACGGCCAGTTCGACGCCGGCCGGTTCCAGCAATTGATCCGCCAGTTCGGCTTCACCGAACAGCGCTACCTCGCCGAACAGCGCCGCGTCGCGCTGCGCCGCCAGATCGCCGGCACCATCACGGCCGGCCTCGAGCCGCCGAAGACGCTGTTGCAGGCGCTGAGCCAGTTTCAGAACGAAGAGCGGGCGATCGATTACCTGAAGCTGACCGACGCGCAGGCCGGCACGATCGAGGCCCCCTCGCCCGCCGACCTCGCCGCGTTCTATGACTCCCACAAGGCGCAGTTCCGCGCCCCCGAATATCGCAAGATCTCGTTCCTGGTGGTGACGCCGGAGTCGATCGGGAAATGGACCGAGGTGTCCGACGCCGACGCTCGGAAGCTGTTCGACCAGCGCAAGGACAGACTGTCGACGCCGGAGAAGCGGCAGATCCTGCAAATCGTTTTCCCGAACGCCGAAGAGGCGCAGGCCGCCCGCGCCAAGATCGCCAGCGGCACCAGCTTCGCCGATCTCGCCCAGGAGCGCGGCGTCAAATCGGCAGATCTCGACCTCGGCCTGGTCAGCCAGTCGGAAATGCTCGATCCGAAGGTCGCTGCTGCAGCGTTCGCTCTGCCGCTGAACGAGGTCAGCCAGCCGGTGCAGGGCCAGTTCGGCACCGTGCTGCTCGAAGTCACCAAGATCGAGCCCGGCAAGCAGCCGGATTACGCCAGCGTGGCGGCCAACCTGAAGCGCGAACTCGCCCAGGAACGCGCCCGCAAGCAGGTGCAGGAGCTGCACGACAAGATCGAGGACGCGCGCGGCGGCGGCTCCAGCGTGAGCGAGGCGGCCAGCCAGCTCGGCCTTGCCGCGGTGACGGTCGAGGCGATCGACCGCTCCGGCCGCGGACCGGACGGCGCGCCGGTGACGACAATCCCGCAAGGGCTCGAGCTCGCCACCGCCGCCTTCAACAGCGAGCCAGGCGTCGACAACGACGCCATCAGCTACCAGAACGGCTATGTCTGGTATGACATCGTCGGCGTGACGCCGTCGCGCGAGCGAGCGCTCGACGAGGTCAAGGACAAGGTCGAGGCCGGCTGGCGCGCCGAGCAGATCACCGAGCGCCTGCGCAAGCTCGCGGTCGAGCTGGTGCAGAAGCTGGACGGCGGCGGCAAGCTCGCCGATGTCGCGCCGGCCGGTGTCGCCGTGCAGAGCGCCACCGGGATCAAGCGCGAAGGCGCCGACGCCGGGTTGCCGGGCACGGTGGTCGACGCGGTCTTCCGCACAGCCAAGGACGCTGCCGGCCAGGTTCAGGGCAGCAGCGGCACCGAATGGTACGTGTTCCGCGTCACCGGCGACACGGTGACGACGGCCGACGTCAACGCGCCGCAGATGCAGCAGTTGAAGGACAACCTGGTGCAGCGGCTGCGCGACGAAGAGGTCGGCCAGTACATCGCCTGGCTGGAGAAGGACATCGGCACCAAGGTCAATCAGGAAGCGGTGGCGCAGGCAACGGGGGCGGCGGCCAACTGACGGCGTGACGCCGCGGTCCGGTCGCCGAAGGGGACAATGGTTGATTTCAAATCGATTATCGCAAAGGTCGCCACCGGCGCGACGCTGACCCGCGAGGAAGCCACTGACGCTTTCGACGCGATGATGTCCGGCGACGCCACGCCGTCGCAGATGGGCGCGCTGCTGATGGGCCTCAGGGTCCGCGGCGAAACCATCGACGAGATCACCGGCGCGGTGACGACGATGCGGGCCAAGATGCTGCCGGTCACAGCGCCGGCAGAGGCGGTCGACATCGTCGGCACCGGCGGCGACGGCTCCGGGTCGGTCAACGTCTCGACCTGCGCTTCATTCGTCGTTGCCGGCTGCGGCGTGCCGGTCGCCAAACATGGCAATCGCGCATTGTCGTCGAAGTCCGGCGCCGCCGACGTGCTCGCGGCACTCGGCGTCAAGATCGACATCACACCCGAACAGGTCGGCCGCTGCGTCGGTGAAGCCGGCATCGGCTTCATGTTCGCGCCGACCCATCATCCGGCGATGAAGAACGTCGGCCCGACCCGGGTCGAACTCGCCACCCGCACCATCTTCAACCTGCTCGGACCGCTGTCCAACCCGGCCGGCGTCAAGCGCCAGATGATCGGCGTCTTCTCGCGGCAATGGGTGCAGCCTCTGGCCCAGGTTCTGAAGAACCTCGGCTCCGAAGCGGTCTGGGTGGTGCACGGCTCCGACGGCCTCGACGAGATCACGCTGTCCGGCCCGACGGCGGTCGCGGAACTGAAGAACGGCGAGATCACCACGTTCGAGATCACCCCGGAGGATGCCGGGCTGCCCCGCGCCGGGGCGGATGCGCTGAAGGGCGGCGACGCCGAAGCCAATGCGGTGGCGCTGCGCGCGGTGCTGGAAGGCATGCCGGGGCCGTATCGCGACGTCGCCCTGCTCAACGCTGCGGCCACCTTGATCGTCGCCGGCCGGGCCAGGGATCTGAAGGAAGGCGTCGCGCTCGGAGCCCAGGCGATCGACAGCGGCGCGGCGGAAGCGCGGCTGAAGAAGCTGATCGCGGTCTCCGCGGCGGCCTGAAGTACAAGTTGCCGTCATGCCCGGGCTTGTCCCGGGCATCCACGCCTTGGGGCCGGCGCAACGGTGAAGGCGTGGATGGCCGGGACAAGCCCGGCCATGACGAGAAAATGATCCGATCAAGCAGTAGGTAGCAGAGCCGTGTCCGACATCCTGACCAAGATCGAAGCCTACAAGCGCGAGGAGATCGCGGCCGCCAAGCGCGAGCGTCCGCTCGCCGCGATCGAGGCGATCGCCCGCGAGGCGTCGCCGCCGCGCGGCTTCGTCAAGGCGCTGCGCGCCAAGCACGCGGCCGGCGACTACGGGCTGATCGCCGAGATCAAGAAGGCGTCACCCTCGAAAGGGCTGATCCGCGCCGACTTCGATCCGCCGGCGCTGGCCAAAGCCTATGAAGCCGGCGGCGCGGCCTGCCTGTCGGTGCTGACCGACACGCCGTCATTCCAGGGCAGCCTCGATTATCTCGTCGCCGCGCGCGCCGCTGTTTCGCTGCCGGCACTGCGCAAGGATTTCATGTACGACACCTATCAGGTGGTCGAGGCCCGTGCCCACGGCGCCGATTGCATCCTGATCATCATGGCGGCGCTCGACGACGCCGCAGCCAAGGACATCGAGGACGCCGCATTCGATCTCGGCATGGATGTGCTGCTCGAAGTCCACAATGCGCCCGAACTCGAGCGCGCGCTGAAGCTGCGGTCGCCGATGGTCGGCGTCAACAACCGCAATCTGCGTACCTTCGAAGTGACGCTGGCGACCAGCGAGGCGCTGGCGCCCTTGATCCCAAGCGACCGCCTGATGGTCGGCGAAAGCGGCATCTTCACGCCCGACGATCTCGCCCGCCTCGCCCGCGTCGGGATGTCGACCTTCCTGGTCGGCGAAAGCCTGATGCGGCAGCAGGACGTCACCGCCGCCACCCGCGCGCTGCTGACGCGCGCGGCCTGAGGCGAAGCATGGCAAAGACGGCGAAGTCGAAATCCAGGCCAGAAGCGGCGGCGCCTGCCGCCCTCACCCATATCGGCGCCAGCGGCGAGGCGCGAATGGTGGATGTGTCGGAAAAACCCGCCACCGAACGCGTCGCGGTCGCGGAAGGCCGCGTGGTGATGAAGAAGGCGACGCTGGAGCTGATCCTCAGCGGCGACGCCAAGAAGGGCGACGTGCTCGGCACCGCGCGCGTCGCCGGGATCATGGCGGCCAAGCGCACTGCCGAGCTGATCCCGCTGTGCCATCCGCTGGCGCTGTCCAAGGTCACGCTCGACATCACGCCGGACGCCAAACTCCCCGGCTGCATCGTCCGCGCCACCGTCAAGGTCACCGGACCGACCGGCGTCGAGATGGAAGCGCTGACCGCGGTGTCGGTGGCGTGCCTGACGATCTACGACATGATCAAGGCCGCCGAACGCGGCGTCCGGATCGAAGGCATTCATCTGCTCGCCAAGACCGGCGGCAAATCCGGCGACTACGTCGCGAGCGCGAGCAGGAAATGAGCTAACATCGGCGGGCCCTCGAACGTCAGGTTCTCCGATGCCCGCCGACCTCGCCTCCCCGTCCGACGCCATCTCCGGCCTCAGCGAGCGCGAAGCCGCGACGCGACTGGCGAGCGAAGGCTACAACGAGTTGCCTAGCCCCGACCGCCGCACGCTGCTCGGCATCGTGCTGGAGGTGGTGCGCGAGCCGATGCTGGCGCTGCTGCTCGGCGGCGGCGTGGTCTACATGGCGCTCGGCGATCTCAAGGAAGCGATCATCCTGCTGATCTTCGCCACGCTGTCGGTGGTGATCACGGTGGTGCAGGAAGCCCGCACCGAACGCGTGCTGGAGACGCTGCGCGATCTCACCAGCCCGCGGGCGCTGGTGATCCGCGACGGGGCACGCAAGCGGATCGCCGGGCGCGAGGTGGCGCGCGGTGACATCATCGTGTTGTCCGAAGGCGACCGCATCGCCGCCGACGCGATTCTGCTCCAGGCCGAGGATCTGCTCGTCGACGAATCGCTGCTGACCGGCGAATCGGTGCCGGTTCGTAAGCTGGCGCGAGACGAGACCGGCGGCACCGCGCCGCGTCGCCCCGGCGGCGACGATCAGCCCAACGTGTATTCCGGCGCGCTGGTGGTGCGCGGCGGCGGCCTTGCCGAAGTGATCGCGACCGGCCCGCGCAGCGAAATCGGCAAGATCGGCCAGGCGCTCGGCTCGATGCAGCCCGAAGCGCCGCGTCTACAGCGGCAGACCCGCAGGCTGGTTCGTACCTTCGGTCTGATCGCCGGCGCCTTCACGCTGCTGGTCGTGATCCTCTACGGCACGTTGCGCGACGGCTGGCTCGATGCGGTGCTGGCCGGGATCACCGTCGGCATGTCGATGCTGCCGGAAGAATTCCCCGTGGTGCTGACGGTGTTCATGGCGATGGGCGCGTGGCGGATTTCGCAGGCCCGCGTACTGACCCGGCGCGCCGCCGCGATCGAAGCGCTCGGCTCCGCCACCGTGCTGTGTACTGACAAGACCGGAACCCTGACCGAGAACCGGATGTCGGTCGCGGAGCTGCGGCTCGTCTCGGGCGAGGTGTTTCGGCCGCGCGACGGCGGCGCGTTGCCGGAAGAATTCCGATCGCTGCTGGAGACCGGCCTGCTCGCCGCCGCGCCCGATCCGTTCGATCCGATGGACCTCGCGCTGCACCGCCTCGCCGGCGATCATCTGCGCAGCGGCAATGGCGCACGCAGCCTCGTCCACGCCTACGGGCTGCGCCGCGACCTGCTGGCGATCACGCAGGTCTGGCGTGACCCCGACGACGCCAGCAACTACGTGGTGGCGGCGAAAGGCGCGCCAGAGGCGATCGCGCGAATGAGCGGCCTCGACGAGGCCGCGGTGGCGGCGCTGGCACGCACCGTCGATGCGATGGCGACCGAGGGGCTACGCGTGCTCGGCGTCGCCCGCGCCTCGCATCCGGGAGAGGATTGGCCTGAAACCCAGCTCGGCTTCCGCTTCGACTTCCTCGGCCTCGTCGGCCTCGCCGACCCGCTGCGGGATTCGGTGCCGGCCGCCGTCGCCGACTGTCGCGCGGCCGGCATTCGCGTCGTGATGATCACCGGCGACTATCCTGCAACCGCGCAGGCGATCGCCCGCCAGGCCGGGATCGATGCGCAAGCCTGCGTCACCGGCGAGGAGATCGCCAAGCTCGACGACGCCGCGCTCGCCGAGCGCCTGCGCAGCGTCACCGTGTTCGCGCGGATCATGCCGGAGCAGAAGCTGCGGATCGTCGAGGCGCTGAAAGCCGATGGCGAGGTGGTGGCGATGACCGGCGACGGCGTCAACGATGCGCCGTCGCTGAAAGCAGCGCATATCGGCATCGCAATGGGTGGCCGCGGCACCGACGTCGCGCGCGAAGCTTCCGCCATCGTACTGCTCGACGACGACTTCGCCTCGATCGTCAAGGCGATCCGGCTCGGCCGGCGGATCTACGATAATCTGGTCAAGGCGATGGGCTTCATCTTCGCGGTCCACGTGCCGATCGCCGGGCTGGCGTTGCTGCCGCTGCTGTTCGGGTTGCCGATCCTGCTCGGACCGATCCACATCGCGTTCCTGGAGATGATCATCGATCCGGTGTGCTCGATCGTGTTCGAGGCTGAGACGGCCGAGGACGACGCGATGCGCCGCCCGCCGCGCGATCCGGAACAGCCGCTGTTCAGCCGGGCGCTGATCGTGTGGGGCATGCTGCAGGGCTTGTTGGTGTTTGTGCTGGTCGCCGGCGTATTCGTCATCGGTCAATCGCGGGCGATGCCCGACACCGAGCTGCGCGCGCTGACCTTCTTCGCACTGGTTTTGAGTTTCGTCGGACTGATCTTCGTCAACCGCTCGTTCAGCGCCTCGCTGCTGACGGCGCTGCGCCGTCCGAATGCGATGCTGGCGGGAATGCTCGGCATCGTCGCGGTGGTGCTGGTTGCGAGCCTGGCATGGCCATGGCTGCGCGATCTGTTCCGGTTCGGCCCGCTGCATCCGGACGATCTCGGCCTCACGGCAGCCGCGGCGCTGGCGGTGCTGATCGTGCTGGAACTGATCAAGCCGCTGTGGCGGCGGATGATGCGGCAACCGGGATAGCGGCGGCCGCCGCATCAAGCATGCGCCTCGGCGTGCTACGCAAATGCGTAGTCCGCCGCCTGCCGGTCGATCACAAACCGGCTGGTGTTGGCGCAATCATCGCAACGATAGATGTGGCGCTCGAATTCAACTCTGCGCCCGACCGGCCGTGGCTCGACACGCGCGAGCCGCATGGTCGCGCCGCACTCCGGGCAACGGGACGGATCGAAACTGGTTGAAGCGTTGCGCCAGACCATGATGTCTCCTCCATGATGGCCGGTCATCGTCGGACAGATCGTGCCGAGCGGCGCGTTCGCCGCTCAGCCGGATCGCGGCGCCGCCCCTCGGCGGCGGATCGTCGTCGTCGAGCCGTTGCAGGGCGTCGAGGATCGCGCGCAGCGGCACCGGATTGCGGTGGCCGGGGGCGAGTCGCAGCCACGGCTGCTGCTCGACCGCATTGGCGTCGGACGCCCACGAGGAGAGAATGGCCCGCTTGTCCGCGGTGCTCAGCGTGTCGTCGCGCAGCACCTGGTCGGGGTGGTCATAAGCCGCCGCGGTCAGTCGACCGGACGGAACGCTGCCCGCGCCGGGCAGACAAATCGGTTCGAAGCTGGTGAATGGCATTTTGGTCCTCCCGAATTCCTCCTTCCACACCGGGACGGCCGATGATTTGGAAGCGGCGTTGCCGCTTTCAAGACCTCGCGCGAAAGAATCTTCGAACCCCTCCCACGGGACTACCTCCCTGCCCCTTGACGACGGCGCAACCGCGCCCAAATCGAAGACGCACCCGCAAGACGGGGGTGACTTCCAGATCACAACTAACAGTATCGAGGACATTCAAGACTGAGTACGAGGAGGCATCCATGAACATGCGCGACATCATCCCCTGGGGCCGGAGCAACCAACCCGCGACCCGCTCGTTCGAAGGCGACCCCTTCCTGTCGCTACACCGCGAGATGAATCGGCTGTTCGACGACGTATTCCGCGGCTTCGATTTGCCGGCCCGTGCCGGCGCCCTAACGCCGTTCAGTACCGGTTGGCCGAAACTCGAAATCACCGATGGCGACAAGCAACTGACGATCGCCGCCGAGGTACCGGGGCTGGACGAGAACGATATCGAGGTGCTGCTCGACGACGGCGTCCTGACGATCCGCGGCGAGAAGACGTCGTCGACCGAAGCCAAGGACAAGCAGTTCAGCGAGCACTTCTACGGCAAGTTCGAGCGCCGGATTCCGCTGGACGCGATGGTCGCGGACGATCAGGTCAACGCCAGCTTCAAGAACGGCGTCCTGACCATCACGCTGCCGAAGGTGGAAACGCCGCCCTCGACGGCGAAACGGATCGAGATCCGGAAGGCGAGCTGATACTAACCCGCCGTTAAGCATGGGTCGCCGTGTCCCCGCGCGGGGCACGGCGTGTCGCAAACGGCTGGCAACCGTTATCCGTCGACAACAACTCGAATTTAACAAGTCTGAGCTGCAATCGTTTCCGACGTTGCTCCAACCACGCGGAGAACCATCGCATGACTCAGCCGCGGCGATTTGCGCGTGTCCGTCCGAGCGGGCTCGTGTCCGGCAATGCCAATCTGATCGTCGGCCCCAAATTGCCGGTGATCCCCTGCCGCGTCGTCGATTACTCGGCCGGCGGCGCCTGCGTCGAGCTCAACGCCGACGCCAATCTGCCGCAGCGGTTCGAGATGCTGCACGGCGCCACCAAAAAGAAATGCCGGATGGTATGGAAGCGCGGTCGTCGGGTCGGGCTCTGCTTCTGAGCCGGCGGTCGAACAGCCCAGCCTGAGACCTCGTCAGCGCTGAAGGTCCGGCGGCAACGGCGGGTTCTCCCGCATCAGCGTGATGGTGACGCGTCGGTTCGCCGCCAGCATCGGTGCGTCAGGAAACAGCGGATCGCCGTCACCCTTCCCGACCAGCGACAATACTTGGCTGGTCGGCAGCCCCTGCTGCTTGAGGATTTCGCGCACCGCGTTGGCGCGATTGATCGACAGGCTCAGCGGATCGTCGTCATCGACCTGCATCAGCGTTGCGGCAGTATGGCCGACGATGCTGATCCGCAGCGAAGTGGCGCGCAGCGGTGCAGCGAGCCGCGCGACCAGCTTGCGTGTGCGCTCGTAAGGGATCGCCGAACCGTCCGCGAACATCGGCCGGCCGTCCTGATCGGTGAGTTCCAGGTTGAGCCCGACCGGCGTTTCCTCGAAGATCACGTTCCGCGACATTTCGGTCAGCTCGGGCACATCCTGCAGCGCCTGGCGCAGCGATGCCGAGGCCAGCGCAAATTCACGCTCGGCCTTGGCGTGCGACGCAGCGCTGCCGGAGCCGCCGGCCTCTTCCAGATGCGGCGTGTTGCTGGCCTGATCGGGCGCGACGTTGCGCTTGCTCTTGACCTGCCCCTGCACCGGCACCCCGTCGGTCTCCAGAACGCCGGCGAACCGCGAATTCTGCTGCACGCCGAAGGCTTCGCGCATCGATCCGGCGACGATCTGCATCTTGCGCAGATCCTGTGTCGAGAACGACACCAGCATGACGAAGAAACTGACCAGGAGCGCCATCAGGTCCGCGAAGGTGACGAACCAGCCGTGCCCGACGGCATGACCATCCTCCACCTTCTTCTTGCCGGACGACAGGCGTCCACCACCGCCCTTCATCGGGACGGCTCCGAAATGGTCGGGAGCTGTGACAAGACGGAACCTTCGAAGCGCATGTGCGGATCGCCGCTGATCAAATCCGGCGCCGCGACCCCGCATGTGGTGCAAGGTGATTGCAGAAAGATGCGCTTCGCAGCGACGATCGTTCTATAGGCTGCGGATTACCAAACGGTTTCGTCAGTCTATAACATTCTTTAACCAGAATACGCATCCGCTGCACGCACTGCTCACGACTCGCGAATGGGTTCTCGCTATGACCGCCGCTCTTGTCCCTGGCGCCGCCGATGCGCTGCTGTTCGATCTCGGCCGTGTGGTGATCGACTACGATCTGCGACGCACGCTGAAGGCCTGGGCGGTCGAACTCGGCAGCGATCCGCATGCGTTGATGGGCAGCCTCGCGCAGAACGATACTTTCCACCGCTACGAGACCGGGCACGTCACCGATGCGGAATTCTTCGCCGCGGTGCGGACCGCGCTCGGGCTGCAGCTCGACGACCACCAGTTGCGCGAAGGCTGGAACGCGATCTTCATCGGCGAGATGCCGGGCATCGCACCACTGCTCGATCGAGCCGCCCGGCAGCTTCCGCTGTACGCGCTGTCCAACACCAACGCCGCCCACATCGCGCATTTCTCGGAGCACTACGCCGAATTGCTGATCCACTTCCGCGAGATGTTCCTGTCCTCGCGGATCGGCATGCGCAAGCCGCACGGCGAGACCTACGATTACGTGGTCGAGGCGATCGGCATCGCGCCAGGACGGATTGTGTTCTTCGACGATCTGGCGGAAAACGTCGAAGCCGCGCGCGAGCGTGGGCTGCATGCGGTTCAGGTGCGTTCGAGCGACGACATCGCGCGCACGCTGGATCAGCTCGGATTATAAGCACACGCACCACATCGCCGATCGGACGAGACCTCACGATGACCGATGCCGCCGATCTCGCCTGGGATCATCCTCTTCCGTTCACGCTGCCGATGACGCCCGCACCCGCCGATATCGACGGGCTGAATCACACCAACAACTCGGTCTATGTGCGATGGTGCGACAGCGTCGGATGGGCGCATTCCGAAGCGCTCGGCCTGTCGCTCGCCGATTGGCAGCGGATCGATCGGGCGATGGCGATCCGCCGCGGCGAATATGATTATCTGCTGCCAAGTCATCTCGGCGACGAATTGCTGCTCGGCACCTGGATCTACGGCAGCGACGGCAAGCTGGTGATGGAGCGCCGCTTCCAGCTCATCCGCCCGCGCGACGGCGCCGTCATCATGCGCGGACGCTGGCAGCTCGTCTGCATCGAGCTGAGCAGCGGCAAGCCGCGGCGGCTGCCACCGGAATTCGCCGACGTGTATCTGCCGGTGATGATCAAGGCCGGGGACGCTGAGAACGGCGCAGCAGCGTCACCGCCGGCCTGAACTGCCGACCCCCGTTACTGCGGCGGGTTGCGGCAGTCCATCGAGTACACCAATTCGCCCTTGGCGGTGCGGCCGATCGGCTGGCACGGCACGTAGCTGCGTGCGGCCGGGACCGCCGCAGGCGCGACCGGAGCGGCGGCTGGTCTGGCCGTTTCGCCGGCGGCCGGTTCGGAGGCCGGAGCCTGCGCCACAGGCGGCTGGGGTGCGGCCCCCGGCGGGCTGTAGTCGCCAGCGTTGAAGGATGGCATCCAGCCTTTGCTGAAGTCGTGGCGCATCGAATACACCGTAACGAACCCGATCGTGCCGACCACGACCATGATCCGCAGGAACCATTTCGGGAAGTCTTCCATCCGCATGCTCCACGTCCGCTCGATGCAGAGCACGTTGGTACATGTGGATTCGACGGTTCGACAATAATGATTTCGAACGACGCGGCGCGACGCCGCGGCCGCGACGCTGATGTGGCCGGCCTTGCGCGGTCGCCACGTGCGACCTAAAGCCGGATCGTGACGCTTTGATTTGGCCTTGCCTGACAGGGAGTGACCCGATGGCCTTGATGCCGGTCGACGATGCGCTCGCCGCCGTGCTCGCGGGCGCGCGGGGCCTCGACACCGAACTGGTTGCACTCGAGGACGGCCACGGCCGGGTGCTGGCCGAAGACCTCGCCGCACTGCGGACCCAGCCACCGCAGCCGATGTCGGCGATGGACGGCTATGCGGTGCGCGCCGCCGACGTCGCAGCCCCGCCCGCGATCCTGCGGGTGATCGGCGAGATCGCAGCCGGCCGA
Source organism: Rhodopseudomonas sp. WA056 (assembly GCF_010906995.1). Lineage (NCBI taxonomy): Bacteria > Pseudomonadati > Pseudomonadota > Alphaproteobacteria > Hyphomicrobiales > Nitrobacteraceae > Rhodopseudomonas > Rhodopseudomonas sp. WA056. The sequence goes on from NZ_QPFS01000054.1 coordinate 28,095, forward strand.
CCCGAGACGGTAGGGATCGGTGCCGGCGAGGCGCTGCGGATCTTCACCGGCGGCGTGGTGCCGGACGGCGCAGACGCGGTGGTGATCCAGGAGGACACCGAGCGCAACGGCGACCGCGTCACCGTCAACGAAGCCGTCAGGCCCGGCCGCCACATCCGCCCCGCAGGGATCGATTTTCGCGAAGGCGAGATCCTGCTGCATCGCGGCCACCGCCTCTGCGACCGTGACCTCGCGCTCGCCGCCGGCATGAATCACCCGTCGCTGCCGGTGCATCGCCGGCCGCGGCTGGCGATGCTGGCGACGGGCGACGAACTGGTGATGCCGGGAACGACGCCCGGCCCGGGTCAGATCGTCTATTCCAACGGTTACGCGCTGCGCGCCCTGGCGCACGCTGAAGGCGCCGAGGTGATCGATCTCGGCATCGCCGCCGACACGCTGGAGGCGACGCGAGCGGCGATCCGCCGAGCGCACGAGCTGGACGCCGACCTTCTGGTCACCACCGGCGGCGCCTCGGCCGGCGACCACGACCTGGTCAAAGGCGCGCTGGAGGCAGAGGGCACCGAAATCTCGTTCTGGAAGATCGCGATGCGTCCCGGCAAGCCGATGATGCACGGCCGTCTCGGAGCGATGCGGGTGATCGGCCTGCCCGGCAATCCGGTGTCGTCCTATGTCTGCGCGGTGCTGTTCATGGTGCCGTTGATCCGCGCGCTGTGCGGCATCAGCCAGCCCGGGCACGTCCGCCAGCCGGCGTTGCTCGGCGCCGACCTCTCCGCCAACGACCAGCGCGAGGACTATTTGCGCGCCACCCTGTCGATCGGCGACGACGGCCGGCCGGTCGCGACCCCGGTCGACAGCCAGGACTCCTCGCTGCTGGCGCGGCTGGCAGCGGCGCAAGCGCTGATCGTCCGGCCGGCCTTCGCGCCGGCTGCACGCGCCGGGTCGCCCTGCCTCATCGTTAAGTTATCGCTGTAGCGACCCGTGAAATCCCCGGGGTTCGATTAAGAGGTTGCGGAACACACCCCGAACAGATAGTGTCCGTTCATGATTTGTTTTCGAGATTCGAGGACGATGATGCTCGGTCCGGGCTTCTGACACGAGCCGAGACGGACTCGAACCGGCCCATCGTCGCCGAATGGGGATTTAGCCGATGCTGACGCGCAAGCAGTTTGAGCTGTTGAAATTCATCAACGAGCGGCTGAAGGAGGCCGGGGTTCCGCCATCCTTCGACGAGATGAAGGACGCGCTCGATCTGCGCTCGAAGTCGGGCATCCACCGGCTGATCACGGCGCTGGAGGAACGCGGCTTCATCCGGCGGCTTCCAAACCGTGCCCGCGCCATCGAAGTAATCAAGCTGCCCGATACCAGCGGCATGCCAGGCAACGCCCGCCGCGGATTCACCCCGAGCGTGATCGAAGGCAATCTTGGCAAGGTCCGCCCCCCGAGTCCGGTGCCGAGCGAGGATGACGGCGATCGCGGCAGCGTCGCGGTCCCGGTGATGGGCCGGATCGCGGCCGGTACCCCGATCGAGGCACTGCAGACCCGCAGCCACACCGTCAGCGTGCCGGCCGACATGCTCGGCAGCGGCGATCATTACGCGCTGGAAGTGCGCGGAGACTCGATGGTCGAGGCCGGTATCCTCGACGGCGACATGGCGCTGATCCAGAAGAACGACGTCGCCAACACCGGCGACATCGTGGTGGCGCTGATCGACGAGGAGGAAGCCACGCTGAAGCGCTTCCGCCGCCGCGGCGCGTCGATCGCGCTGGAGCCGGCCAACGCCGCCTATGAGGTCCGGATTCTGCCGCCCAATCGCGTCCGCATCCAGGGCAAGCTGATCGGACTGTACCGCAAGTACTGAGGCGACCGCTTCGAACTCAGAGCGCGCCTGCCCCGCCTTGAAGGAGGTGCCCGTCTCGGGCGGCAGCTTCAGTCGTCGCCCGCCTGATCCTGCGGCGCCGGGGTCGCATCGACCGCTGGCCGACGCGCGGAAGATCCGGTCGAGACCGCGGCATCCAGCGTCTGTGCCGCAGCAGCCCAGGGACGACTGCTACCGCTCGGCCGCGCCGGTTCGGTGACGAACTGCATTGGATCGGCGGCGCTGCGCCGCAGCGCCATCGCCCCATTGGATTGCAGTTCGTCGCGACCGATCGTGCGCGCCGCGCAGCCCGGCGGCGGCTGTCCTGCGGTCACGATCAACACCGCACGGGCGCAGTCGTCCGCGAGCCCGTCGGGGCGCAGCGACAGCGCCACCAGCCGGCCATCGGCCAGCGCTGTGACGCAGCCGTCGGAATCGCACGACACGCCGGCGCGCAGCGACGCCGCGTCCGGGGGCCGGGCGTCGGCATCGGCGGCGAGCCATTCCTTCAGCCGGAACGCGTCCGCTCCGCTCTGCATCAGATGCAGCCGACCGTCGGCACCACGCACCGCCACCTGCTTGCCATCGCCCGCGATCAGCACCTCCGGCTGCGGCGTCAGCGCCGCCCAGCCGATCGCTGCAATCAGCCCGAGCAACCCGCCCC
>NZ_QPFS01000055.1:0-30570 GCF_010906995.1 Rhodopseudomonas sp. WA056
ATGTAAGCCAGCTCACCCCGCCTTGCGCTGCCTTGCGTTGGAGCGGCGGGCTTTGGTGGTGGTGCGGGAGGAGGGGGAGGCTTTGCGGCGGCCGTGAGCCTTGCCGGTTTTGGTGCCGGATTTGCCGCCTTCGAGACTCTGCTTCAGCGCGTCCATCAGGCTGACGACGTTGCTCTCCTTCTCCTCGGGCTCGGGGAGCTTGATCGACTTGCCGGAGGCCTTGCGTTTGACCAGGGCCTTCAGCGCGGTCTCGTAGTCGTCCTTGAACTTTTTGGGATCGAAATGCGCCGCCTTGGTCTCGAGGATGTGGCCGGCGAGTTCGATCATGTCCTTGGAGATTTTCGGCGACTTGATGCCATCGAAATACTCGTCCGCATCGCGCAGCTCGTAAGGGTAGCGCAGCGTGGTTGCCAGCAGGCCCTTGCCGAACGGCTCGATCGCCAGCACATGCTCGCGGTTGGTGAGCACGATGCGACCGAGCGCGACGCGACCTTTGTCCTTCATCGCGTCGCGGATCACCGCGAAGGCGTCGACGCCGGCCTTGCCGTCCGGCACGATGTAATACGGATGATTGAGAAAGCGCTGGTCGATTTCGTCGGCCGGCACGAAGCTGTCGATGTCGATAGTGTGGGTGCTCTCGATCTGAACTGCTTCGAGTTCGTCCTTTTCGATCTCGATGTACTTGCCTTTGCGCACCTCGTAGCCGCGGGCCTTCTGATCCTTCTCGACCACCTCGCCGGTGTCTTCGTCGATCATCTGCTGCTTCAGCCGATTGCCGGTTTCCGCATTGATCATGTGGAAGCGGGTCTTCTCGACGCTGGTCGTGGCCGGATATAGCGCCACCGGGCAGGTGACGAGGGACAGCTTCAGCGTGCCCTTCCAGTAGGCGCGAGGCATGGGAATTCTCCGAGGGCTCGAGCAGTCGCGACCGGGCGGTCACGTCGATGCTATCATGGGTGGAACTTGAACGGGCATCCCGGGTTTTGGTTCCGACCAAGCCCAGCCTGTCGGCGGTGAGTAAGGAGCGACGGTGGCCAGCAACAAGCTCAGCATCTACCGCAAGAAACGCGATTTCGAGCAGACCGCGGAGCCGCGCGGCGACGCCAAGGTGGCAACTTCGAAACAGCGTCGGTTCGTGATCCAGAAGCACGATGCCACCCGTCTGCACTATGACCTGCGCCTGGAATATGGCGGCGTCTTCAAGTCCTGGGCAGTGACCAAGGGACCGTCGCTCGATCCGCACGACAAGCGCCTCGCCGTCGAGGTCGAAGATCATCCACTCGACTACGGCGACTTCGAAGGCACGATCCCGAAGGGCCAGTATGGTGGCGGCACGGTACAGCTCTGGGACCGCGGCTATTGGGAGTGCGACGATCCCGAGCGCGGCTTCAAAAAGGGCGATCTGAAGTTCACCCTGCACGGCGAGAAGCTGCATGGTAGCTGGGTGCTGGTGCGGATGCGGCACGACCGCACCGGCGGCAAGCGCACCAATTGGCTGCTGATCAAGCACCGCGACGATGACGCCCGCGAGGGCGACGCCAACACCGTGCTCGACGAAGACCGCTCGGTCGCCTCGGGCCGCGCCATGGAGACGATCGCGGAGGGCAAGGGCAAGGCACCGAAGCCGTTCATGCTGCGCAAGGCGGCCGCGAAGGTGACGGCGGATGCGGTGTGGGATTCCAACACCGGGCTTGCGGCCGATCAGCGGGCAGAGACCGGCGCTGCGAAGAGGGCGACGAAAGCCAAGGCGAAGACGGGGGTGAAAGCGAAAGCTGCCAAGGCCGCAAAGCCTACCGTGAGGAGTAAGTCAGCTGTTCGTGGCACGCGCACGGCCATGCCGGATTTCGTGCCGCCGCAGCTCTGCACCTCGGTGGAACGGCCGCCCGGCGGCGAAGGCTGGGGCCACGAGATCAAGTTCGACGGCTACCGGATGCAGCTCCGCATCGAGCAGGGGCAAGCCAAGCTGCTGACACGCAAGGGCCTCGACTGGACGGGCAAATTCAGCGCGATCGCGGAAGAAGCAGCGTCGCTGCCGGACGCGATCATCGACACCGAGGTGGTGGCGCTGGATTCGCACGGCCAGCCGGATTTCGCCGCGCTGCAGGCGGCGCTCTCCGACGGAGATACCGACAACCTGATCTGCTTTGCGTTCGATCTGCTGTACGCGGAGGGCGAGGATCTGCGCCGGCTGCCGCTGTCGGAGCGCAAGGAGCGGCTCGCCGCTTTGCTGAAGGCCGCACGTGGCCGTCGCAAGGAAGGGCTGATCCGCTACGTCGAGCATTTCGAAACCGGCGGTGACGCCATTCTGCAATCGGCCTGCAAGCTGTCGCTCGAAGGCATCGTGTCGAAGAAGCTCGATGCGCCGTATCGCTCCGGCCGCAGCGGTGCCTGGACCAAGGCGAAGTGCCGCGCCGGCCACGAGGTGGTGATCGGCGGCTGGAAGACCACGAACGGCAAATTCCGCTCGCTGCTGGTCGGCGTGCATCGCGGCGATGATCTGGCCTATGTGGGCGTCGTCGGCACCGGGTTCGGCCAGGACGTCGTCAAGCGCATCCTGCCCGAGCTGAAGGCGCATGAAGCCGATAGCAATCCGTTCAGCAGCGCCAATGCGCCGAAGAAGACGCGCGACGTCCACTGGGTGACTCCGGAGCTGGTCGCCGAGATCGAATTTGCCGGCTTCACCGGCGGCGGCATGGTGCGTCAGGCGGCCTTCAAGGGGCTGCGCGCCGACAAGCCGGCTGCTGAGGTCGAAGCCGAGGAGCCGCAGCAGGTCGAGCTGGCCGAACCAAAGTCGAAGCGCCGGGCCGCCAAGACGGCGAAGCCGCGAAAGGCTGCGGGCAAGCGCGCCGCGCCCCGCCGCGCCGACGCTGCCCGGTCCGAGGTGATGGGCGTGGTGATCTCCAAGCCCGACAAGGAGCTGTGGCCTGCGAGCGAGATCAGCGGCGCCGTCACCAAGCGAGATCTAGCCGATTACTTCGCCGAAGTGGGGGACTGGCTGATCCCGCACATCAAAGGCCGGCCGTGTTCGATCGTGCGCGCGCCCGACGGCATCGGCGGCGAGCTGTTCTTTCAGCGGCACGCCATGCCGGGAATGTCGAACCTGATCGAACTGGCCAAGGTTTCCGGCGATCGCAAGCCCTATGTGCAGATCGACCGCCTCGAGGGCCTGATCGCCGTGGCGCAGATCGGCGGCGTCGAGTTGCATCCTTGGAACTGCGCGCCGAACCGCTACGACGTGCCGGGACGGCTGGTGTTCGATCTCGATCCGGCGCCCGAGATCGGGTTCGACGAGGTGATCGTGGCCGCCAAGGAAATGAAGCAGCGTCTCGAAGCGCTGGGGCTCGCGACGTTCTGCAAGACCACGGGCGGCAAGGGCTTGCACGTCGTGGTGCCACTGAAGCCCGATGACAGTGTCGACTGGAAGGCGGCCAAGACGTTTGCCCAAACGGTGTGCGCGCAGATGGCCGAGGACAGTCCCGAGCAGTATCTGCTCAACATGTCGAAGCAGAAGCGTACGGGAAAGATTTTCCTCGATTATTTGCGCAACGACCGGATGTCGACCGCGGTCGCGGTGCTGTCGCCGCGCGCCCGCGCCGGCGCCACGGTGTCGATGCCGGTGACGTGGTCCCAGGTGAAGGCCGGTCTCGACCCCAAGCGCTACACCATCGAGTCGGTGCCCGCGCTGATCAAGCGGTCCAAAGCGTGGACGGACTACGACGAAGCGGCAGCCCCACTGAAGCCGGCCATCAAGGCGCTGACGTCGGGCGCATCATGAACCCGGCGTGACGCGCGTCCGTTCCGCTGACTCTGTGCCGCATACGTGGATGCCCGGGACGAGCCCGGGCATGACAGCGTCGATCGGCAGATCGAAGTTAGTTTGCGTCAGATCTTGCCGAGCAGCAGCAGGATCAGCAGGATCACGATCACCAGACCGAGGCCGCCGCCGCCGTAGTATCCGGTGCCGTAGAACGGTCCGCCGCCGACGCCGGTGAAGCCGCCCAGCAAGGCGATGATCAGAATGATGAGGATGATTGTGCCGATGGACATTTCCGCTCTCCTTATCGCGGCGGGTCGCCCGAGTGCTCCGCCTGCTGGGAGTGAGAACACGGCGTAACAACGAAGGTTCCGCAGCGGAAACTTGAGATATGGCGCGCCGCCCTGTTGTTTTCGCAATGCTCACTTAGATAGGGGAGTAATCAACCCACGCAGTGACGAGGACGCCCCAATGTCAGCTCCACTTGTCGTATCGATCCCTCATCGCCTCGGCCGCGACGAAGCGCGCCGCCGGCTGCAGACCGGCCTCAGCCGCGCAGCGATCAACGTGCCGATCCTGAAGGTGGATGAGGAGACCTGGCGCGGCGACCAGATGCTGTTCCGCGTCCGCGCGCTGGGCCAGGTCGCGGCGGGTCATGTCGACGTCGCCGAAGATCACGTCCGGCTCGAAGTGCGTCTGCCTTGGCTGCTGCAGAAATTCGCCGATGCGGCGCGCGTCGTGATCCAGAAGCGCGGACACCTGATGCTCGAGAAGAAGTAATAAGTTGCGTGCGTCGCACCAAATTATGGCGCTGCAGCAAGTAGTTATCGGCAGACTGCGTTAAGTTGTAAGTAACCGAATCTTGAAATCCTGGTCGTGCGGGTGAGGGAACCGATTTCCTGATCGGCACAAACCCCGTCAGGCCGTCCGGCTCCAGCTCCCGGGCGGCCTCGGTGTTTGTGGGAGGGCACGATTCTTCGCCGCTTCCGATGACCGAACTCTTGGACAGTCTCTCCCCGATTCATTCCGGGGCGCGCGAAGCGCGAACCCGGAATCTCGCAGCGAGCAGAGCTTGCGGGAGTCGGTGCCCGCGGCAGATTCCGGGTTCGCTCGCTACGCGAGCGCCCCGGAACGACGAGGTGGGTCTGCGTTGACCGCTCTGCAAGACGCGCAGTCTGCTCAGTCGCGCCGGACTCGCTTCGTGCCTGTCAGGCGCGCGCGGTGTACGGCGACGGGGAGGTGCCGGAACAGGTGGCGGAGCTGCAGTTCGCCCGACGCGTTCTCGCCATCGCCGGTTTCGACCGCGTAGCCTTTGGTATCGATCGCGCCATCATACGCATCGGCGGCCGGCCATTGCCGGCCATCATCGGACAACGCTGCAAGGCCCTTCGCCACGACGACGATCACTGCTTCGCTGCCGCGGGTGCGGGCGAATGCGACGATGTGGTCGCGGTGGGCGCCTTTCACGGCGAGCGGCCGGTAGTCGCCGTCGGCGAACAGCTCTGCGTGGTCGCGCCGGAGCCGCAGCAACCGATGCGTCCAGGCCAGCTTGACCCGGCCGTCGCTCCAATTCGCGGTCAGCGTTTCCCAGTCCGGCTGGTCGTGCAATGACTTCAGCGCCGCAGAACGGGCGTCGAAATCCACCGGACGGCGGTTGTCGGGATCGACCAGCGAAAAATCCCAGAATTCGGTGCCCTGATAGAAATCCGGTACGCCCGGTATCGTCGCCTTCAGAGTCAGCTGACCGAGCCCGTTGAGCGCGCCGAGCAGCGACAGCCGGCGGTGCAAGGTCTCGACCGACTCCAGGAACGCTCCCGACAGCGCGGGATCAAGAATGCGGTCGATGAAGGTGCGGACGCCCTCTTCGTAAGCGAGGTTCGGATTGAGCCAGTTGGTTTCCTGCTTGCCCTCGCGGGCAGCCTTCAGCGCGAATCCCTGGAAGCGATCGGCGAAATCCGGATCGGGCGTCAGCGGCCAGGCTCCTAGCAGCGCCTGGTACAGCATGTATTCGAACGCGGGCGAGGGCGCGCGCATCTCGCCGGCGACGACGAGATGCGGCGCGTTGAGCAGCTTCCACTTGCCGACGGCGCTGGCCCATTCGCCGGGAATCTCGGCGAGCGACAACAGCCGCGCGCGCGCGTCTTCGCCGCGCTTGGCGTCGTGCGTCATCGTCGCCGTCATGCCGTGCGGCCAATCCTGGGCGCGGCTCTGCATCGCGGCGTGGAATGCGGCGGTCGGCATCTCCTGCGCAGCCGGATCGCCGCCGACCTCGTTCAGCGCCAGCAGCCGGTGATAGCGATAAAACGCGGTGTCCTCGAGCGACTTCGCCATTGTCGGCCCGGTGAACTGCTGCACCTTGAGGGCGAATCGGCGCACCCGCGGCTTGGAGTGTGGCGCGCGGCCGGGATTCACCAGGTCCATCGTCAGCACGTCTTTGAGGAATTCGAAGATGCCGTCGTCGGCGCCGAACCAGTCGGCCCGCGCTTTGGCGATAGTGTCTTCGATCAGCCGGCGGTCGAGCTGGGTCGGGCTGTTGCCGGTCAGATAGGTGCGATACACCGGGAAGTGCAGCACGTAGAGCTCGAACGCTTGCCGCAGATTGTCGGCGGAGAAATCGCGGGTCGAGTAGTGACCTGATGCGATCCGCGCCAGCAGCCGGGTGAGCACGGTGAACTCGCTCAGCAGCAACGTCTCCAGCACGCGGCGCTTGGCGGCCTTGAGCACCGGATCGAACGTCGGCGACAGATTGCTGGCCTGCCGCCAGGTCTCGTCGAGCGGCTTCAGGCCGCCGCCGTCGAGCAGAACTCGGGTGATGACGTTGAGCCATTCGTAGCCGGTGGTGCCGTGCACGCCGGCGAAGCGATGCAGTTCCTCGCCCTCGCCAAGAATTTTTTCGATCACGGTGTACAGCGGCGGCGCATCCGGCCCCTGCGCGTCGCGCGCCAGCCGGCGCAGCCGCTGGAAATACTGCGCCGGATCGCGCAGGCCGTCGATGTGGTCGAGCCGCAGGCCGTGGAGCTGACCGTCCTGGAGCAGCTTCTTCACGCGGCTGTGGATCGCCGCGAAGGTGCCGGCATCCTCGACCCGCAGGCCGGCGAGGGTGTTGACGTCGAAGAACCGGCGATAGTTGATCTCGCTCGACGCTAGCTGCCAGTGCCCGAGCTTGTAGTGCTGGCGCTCAAGCAGATTGTGGAGCGCCTGGATCTGGGTGGCGCGGCCTTCGCCGGCGCGGTAGGCGTCGAGACCGCGTACGATCACCTCGGCAGCGCCAGGTATCGCCTTCAGCGCCGCCTTGAATTCCGGGGCCTCGGCGCGCGCGGGGCGGCGCAGCCCGGTGTAGCGCGCGGCGAGCTCCAGGATCGCGCGGCCCGTATCGGTTTCGGCGGCATCGGCCTCGCGCACCACGGTGCGCAAGATCTCGCTGTAGCGCTGCGGCGCGATCGGCAGCCGATGTTCGTAGTACCAGGCCGAGAAGCTGCCGTCGGCGGAGTCATAACGCAGTTCGATCTCGCCGCCTTCCAGCGCCTTGCCGTAGGACGAGCCGATGATCGGCAGCAGCACGCCGCCGCGGGCGCGGAACGGCAGCATCTCCCAGTCGATGTCGAACGACGCGGCGTGCGGCGAGGCCGCGCCCCATTCCAGCACGTCGAGCCACCATGGATTGTCGGCGTAGTGCACGCCGACATGGTTCGGCACGAAATCGAGGATCAGGCCGATGTCGTGCTGCTTCAGCGCCGCGCTGAGCCGGGCGAAGCCTTCTTCGCCGCCGAGTTCGGGATTGAGTTGGGTGTGATCGACGATGTCGTAGCCGTGGGTCGAGCCCTTGCGCGCCTTCATGAACGGCGACGCGTAGAGATGCGAAATCCCGAGGCGCTTCAGATAGGGGACGATTGCGGCGGCGTTGTCGAAACCGAAATCGGCGGTGAGTTGCAGACGGTAGGTGGCAGTCGGAATGACAGGAGGCATTTAGGATTGCTCGAGGCGCCAGGTCACCGCCCACGGCGGAATGATCCGGTTCCAATCGTCGCCACACAGAATCGTTCCAACGCCTGCCGCGGCGCCGGCCTGCCGCTCGCTGTCCGTCAAATTCGCCGCGAGTCGCAACGTCGATCCATCGCCGAGCCGCCACGTCGCGGTCAGCATCCCATCATCGGCAACCGCCGCTGTGCCGAACCGCGCACCCGCGAGCCGCGGCACGATCATGTTGCGGCGGATCTGCAGCAACCGCGACACCAGCGCCAGTCGCTGTGCGCCAGCGCCGCCGTCACGCTCGCGCCAATCGAGCACGGCGCTTTTGAACGTCTCCGCGCTCAGCGGATCGGGGACGTCGTCGCCGTACTTCTCGTAGGCGCCGGCGAATTCCTTGCGGCGGCCGGCGCGCACCGCTTCGGCCAGCTCGCCATGGAAGTCGCAGAAGAACGGAAACGGCGCCTGCGATCCCCATTCCTCGCCCATGAACAGCATCGGCGCCATCGGCGCCAGCAGCGTGATCGCCAGCGCGGCTTCGATCGCCTCGGGCTTGGCGAGGCTCTCCAGCCGGTCGCCAAGCGCGCGATTGCCGATCTGGTCGTGGTTCTGCAGGAAGTTGACGAAGCCGAGCGGTGGCAGTTCGCCGCTCGGCTCGCCGCGCGGGGTGCCGCCGCGATGCGCCGACGGCTCGCCCTGATAGGCGAAGCCGGAGCCGAGCGCGCGCGCCAGGTGCCGCAGCGGCGCATCGGCATAGTCGGAATAGTAGCCCTGGCGCTCGCCGGTCAGCGCGACGTGCCAGGCGTGGTGATAATCGTCGTTCCACTGCGCGCGATACTGCCCGCGCGACGGATCGGTGACCGGATCGAGCACGGCGGCGATGTTGTCGTCGTTCTCCAGCACCAGATGGATGTGCCGCCCGGTCTCGGCCGCCAGCTTGCCGGCCTCGCGGGACAATTCGTGCAACATCGGGATCTCGCCCTGATCGGGGATCGCGTGCACGGCGTCGAGCCGCAGCCCGTCGAACCGATAGTCGCGCAGCCAATGCAGTGCGTTCTCGATCGCGAAGGCGCGGACTTCGCCGACCCGATAGTTGATCGCGTTGCCCCACGGCGTGTGCTTGTCGGAGAAAAAATCGGGCGCGTAACCGCCGAGATAATTTCCCTCCGGACCGAAGTGGTTGTAGACCACGTCGAGAAACACCATCAGGCCGCGCAGATGCGCTTCGTCGATCAGCGCCTTGAGATCTTCCGGACGGCCATAGGCGCTGTCTGGCGCGTACCACAGCACGCCGTCGTAGCCCCAATTGCGCTGTCCCGGGAAGTCTGCCAGCGGCATCAATTCCAAAGCGGTGATTCCTGTCGCGACCAGATGATCGAGCTTGTCGATCATCGCGCGGTAGCTGCCTTCGGGCGTGAAGGTGCCGACATGAGTTTCCAGCAGCACGGTATCTGCCCACGGACGGCCACGCCAATCCGTTGCGCGCCAGGCGTAGGCGGCGTGGTCGATCACTTCGCTGGGGCCGGAGATGTCGTCGGGCTGAAACAGCGAGCCGGGGTCCGGCACCTCGAGCTCGCCGTCGATGCGGAAGCGATAGCGTGCGCCGACGCCGGGGCCGGCGACTTCCGCCGCGTGCCAGCCCTTGTCGTCGCGCAGCATTGGATGCGTTGCGCCGTCCAGCACCACCTCGACCTGCTGCGCGTTCGGCGCCCACAGCCGGAATTCGACGCCGCCGGCCGTGAGGCGCGGACCGAAGCTGCGTCCGGTCATGCCATCGTCCCGGCAAAGGCGAGCACCGAGCGTGGCGGCGCCGAGCTGACGCTGCCGAATTTCAACGGCGCGACCTGCACGGTATCCTTGGTGGTGTCGAACAGCTGGTGCCAGACAGGAAAGTCGCTGGTCTTCGGCAGATGGAAGTCGATCGCCTCGCCCCCAGAATTCAGCACAATGAAGATGGAATCGCCGCCGGCCTCGCTCGGGCTCAGCATGTAGGCCAGGAAGCGGCCGTCGGGAAACGCCCAATCCTGCTCGGTCATCTCCGCCGCCGACGGCGTCAACCACAGCACGCCATACGAGCCATCGGCCCGGCGGCCATCGAGCCAGCGGCGCGAGCGAAGCTGCGGAAAGCGGCGGCGGATGTCGGTCATCAGCCCGACGAACTCGACCATATCGTCGTCGGTGTTGCTGCCGTCCCAACCGACCCAGCCGATCTCGTTGTCCTGGCAATAGGCATTGTTGTTGCCGGACTGCGAATTGCCGACCTCGTCGCCGGCGAGCAGCAGCGGCACGCCCTGCGCCAGGAACAGGCAGGCGAGCTGGTTCTTGCGAAGCTGGCGGCGCAGGCCGAGAATCTTCGGATCGTCGCTCGGGCCCTCGACGCCGCAATTGATGCTGTGATTGTCGTTGGACCCGTCGCGATTTTCCTCGCCGTTGGCGAGGTTGTGCTTGTGCTCGTAACTGAACAGGTCGGCGAGCGTGAAGCCATCGTGCACGGTGACGTGATTGACGCTGGCGCGCGGCATCCGGCCGTCGTGGTTGAACATGTCGGACGAACCGGTCATCCGCCGCGACACTTCGCCGATCAGGCTGCCTTCACCGCTCCAGTAGCGCCGCATCACGCTGCGGTAGCGATCGTTCCATTCCGACCATTGCGACGGGAACGCGCCGACCTGATAGCCGCCCATGCCGAGATCCCAAGGCTCGGCGACCAGCTTGACGCCGGCAAGCGCCGGATCCTGCCGGATCGCGGTAAAGAAGCCGCCTTTGCGGTCGTAGCCGTTGGGCCCGCGCGCCAGCGTGGTGGCGAGGTCGAAGCGGAAGCCGTCGACGTGGCAGACTTCGACCCAATAGCGCAGGCTGTCCATCACCATCTGCAGCACGCGCGGATGCGTTAGGTTCAGCGAATTGCCGCAGCCGGTAAAGTCGTCGTAGTAACGCGGATTGTCGGGCTGCAGCCAATAGTACGAGGCGTTGTCGATGCCGCGGAACGACAGCGTCGGACCGAGATGATTGCCCTCCGCGGTGTGGTTGTAGACGACGTCGAGCAGGACTTCGATTCCGGCGTCGTGCAGCCGCGCCACGGTGGTACGGAACGAGTCCAGCGGATTGTCCTTGTCCGGCGTGTAGCGGGTCTCCGGTGCGAAGAACGAGATCGTGTTGTAGCCCCAGTAGTTCACCAGCTTCTTCTCGACCAGGATGCGGTCATCGACAAAGCCGTGAACCGGCAAAAGTTCAATTGTGGTAACCCCGAGCCGTTTCAGATGCGCGATCATCGACGGGCAGGCGAGGCCTCCGAAGGTGCCGCGCAGTCCGGGCGGCACATCGTCGCGAAGCTGGGTCAGTCCCTTGACGTGGGCTTCGTAAATGACGGTGTCTTCCCAGCGGATCCCGGGCCGGGTTTCGCGGCGGCCGCTGCCGACGGTCTCGTCGACCACCACCGCCTTCGGCATGCCGCGTGCGTTGTCGCGGCGGTCGAACGACAGATCCTCGCGCGGAGAGCCGGTGCGATAGGCGAAATGGGCTTCGCTCCATACCAGGCGTCCGCTCAGCCGTTTGGCATAGGGGTCGAGCAGCAGCTTGTGGGCGTTGAAGCGATGGCCGTGGTCAGGATCGTAGGGCCCGTACACCCGGTAGCCGTAGAGCTGGCCGGGCGAGACGTCGTTGAGATAACCGTGCCAGACGTCTTCGGTGCGCTCCGGCAGTTCGATCCGCTCCAGCTCGCGGCGGCCTTGGGCGTCGAACAGACAGAGCTCGACCTTGTGGGCGTTGGCGGAGAACAGCGCGAAGTTGGTGCCGCGCCCGTCCCAGGTCGCTCCGAGACGGGAGTCGGTTCCGGCGGTGAGGCGCATAGCGAGTATCCCGATCAAGAAGTTCGCATAGCCTGCGATTGTCTTTGTTAGCGAACTTCGAAATCGAAGGACACTGTTAATCTGCTGTTCCGGCGCGGCGCCGTGGACAACGCCGCCGGCGCGCAGGGCTGGCTCGCGGGACTGTCACATTGGAGCTGGTTCGGCTCTGGCGACCCCTTCGGAGCATTTCGCCTTAGATCCGAAGCCTCAAGGACTGGCGACACGCGATCGTCCTGCCCGATGTCGCCCGACTTTCGTCTGTTCAGTCCTCTGGGACGAGGAATATAGCGGCGAGCGGCGGAATCGTCAGGCTCAGCTCCGGCACCAGGCCGTCCCGCGGTCGGACTTCGCCGCCATTGCCGACATTGCTGCCGCCGTACACTGCCGAATCCGAGTTGAATACTTCGCGCCAGCGGCCCGGAAACGGTACGCGCACCCGGTAGTCCTGATATACGTTCGGCGAGAAGTTGACGATCACCAGGCAGCGCGATCGGGTGTCGTTGCCCTTTCGCATCCATGCGAACACGTTGCGGTTGGCGTCTTCGGTGATCAGCCATTCGAAGCCGAACGGATCGCAGTCGAGCTGATGCAGCGCCGGCAGCGACCGATACAGCTTGTTGAGGTCGCGGATCAGTGCCTGGATGCCGGCGTATTTCGGATAGTCGAGCAGGTGCCAATCGAGCGAGCGGTCGTGGCTCCATTCCCGCTCCTGGCCGAACTCACCGCCCATGAACAGCAGTTTCTTGCCGGGGTGGCCGAACATGAAGGCGTAGTAGGCACGCAGGTTGGCAAAGCGCTGCCACTCGTCGCCCGGCATCCGGCCGAGGATGGAGCGTTTGCCGTGCACGACCTCGTCATGCGACAGCGGCAGGATGAAATTTTCCGAGAACGCGTAGTGCAGCCCGAACAGAATCTGGCCGTGATGATATTTCCGGTGGATCGGATCCTTGCTGATGTAGTTCAGCGTATCGTGCATCCACCCCATGTTCCATTTGTAGCCGAAGCCGAGTCCGCCGAATTCGACCGGTCGAGACACCTGCGGCCACGCCGTGGATTCTTCGGCCGCGGTGGTGGCGTGCGGGAATTTGGCGTACACCTCGGTGTTGAATCGGCGAATGAACTCGATTGCCTCGATGTTCTCACGCCCGCCGAATTTGTTGGGAATCCAGCCGCCTGCCGGCCGGCTGTAGTCGAGGTACAGCATCGACGCTACGGCATCGACCCGCAGCGCATCGATGCCATAGCGCTCCAGCCAGAACAGTGCGTTGGCGGTGAGGAAATTGACCACTTCGGTGCGGCCGTAATTGTAGATCAGGGTGCCCCAGTCGAGATGCCGCCCCTGCATCGGGTTGGCGTGCTCGTACAGCGCAGTGCCGTCGAAATTACCGAGGCCGTGCGGATCGTCCGGGAAATGGCCCGGCACCCAGTCGAGCACCACACCGATGCCGGCTGCATGCAGGGCGTCGACCAGCGCGCAGAAGTCTTCCGGCGACCCGAACCGCGAGGTCGGAGCATACAGGCCGGTCGGCTGGTAGCCCCAAGATCCGTCGAACGGATGCTCGCTGACCGGCAGGAATTCGACATGGGTGAAGCCCATGTCTTGGACATAGGCCGGCAATTGCTCGGCGAGCTCACGGTAGGTCAGCCACTGGTCGCCGTCCTTGCGGCGCCACGAGCCGAGATGCACCTCGTAGATCGACATCGGTGCCGACAGCGCGTTGATGTTGTCCGGGGCGGGTCGCGGTCGCGGCAGCGTGGTGGCATCGACCACGATCGATGCGGTCTTCGGCCGCAGCTCGGCGGCGAACGCCAAGGGATCTGATTTCTGGGGCAGTTGCTCGCCGTTCGGTCCGGCAAGATCGAACTTGTAGTGATCACCGGCGCGGGCGCCCGGGATGAACAGTTCCCAATAGCCGTTGCCGCGCACCCGCATCTGGTGGCGAAGCGGATTCCAATAGTTGAAATCGCCGACCACGCTGACGCGGCGTGCGTTGGGCGCCAGTACCACAAAGGCGACGCCGGCGATGCCGTCCAGCTCCATCGGATGGGCGCCGAGCTTGTCGTACAGCCGCTGATCGGTGCCTTCACCGAGCAGATAGAGATCGAAGTCGGTCAGGATCGGGGGAAAGCGATAAGGGTCGTGCAGCTCGACGGTGGTGTCTCCGAACCGGGCGCGAAGCGTGTAGCGCGATGCGGCGCCCGGCAGCGCTCCGACGAATAGGCCGGACCGGTGGGCCTGTTCGAGCGAAGCCGTGGTGCCGTCGTCTCCCACCACCTCGACCGCGGTGGCGTCCGGCAGCAGGACGCGAACCACGGTACCGCCGTCCTGTGGATGCGGGCCGAGATAATGAAACGGGTCGGCATGACGGCCTTCGACAACAGCGTAGGCTTCGTCACTCAATTGCGCGGTCATGGAAACTCCTCGGGCGGCGGCGACAGGATGCGGAGAATGCCGGCGAGCGGCACCCGCAGCCAATCGGGACGGTGCGCGATCTCGTAGTCGATCTCGTACAGCGCCTTTTCAATCAGAAAGAAATCGAGCCATCGATCCGCTGCGTCAGGATCGGCCGGCCAGACCGGGCTTTCGCCCATGGTCTGACGGTACCCGTCCAGGAACGCGGTCGTGGCGCGGATGCGCCACAGTTCGAGTGCTTCGTTCAGCCGGCCGGGTTCGTCGGGCGGCGTTTTGAGCGCGCGGGTGAGCGCCGCAGTGGTCGAATAGTCGATCGAGCGCACCAGACCGGCAACATCGCGTGCCGCCGGCGCCTTGGCGCGGCGCTCGGCGAGGGTACGGCGCGGTTCGCCCTCGAAGTCGATGATGTAGATGTCGTCCTTGACGATCAGCATCTGACCGAGATGGAAATCGCCATGGTGACGGATGTTCAGGCCGCCGTCATCGCCCAGGAGCTCGCCGATGCGGCCCATCAGGATCTCGCGAGCCGCCAAAAGACGGTCGACCAATGCCTTGTCGGGGTCGCTGAAGCCGTCGCGCCGGCGCCGCAGCTCGCCGAGTACCCGTTCGGCCGCGGCCGAGACGGTCGCGACCCACGAACGTGCCTCGTCCGGGCCGATCGGCTCCGGCGCAAAATCGGGCAGCTCCGGGTGACCGGCCAGCGCGATGTGCATTTCGGCGACGCGCCGGCCGGTATGTTGCATGAAGTGCAGATATGGTGCGAACTGATCACTTTCGGCGGCCTCCGGATTGCCGGTCAGCACCCGTTGCTCGTCGACATAGCGGTCTAGATAGCCGGCGGTGAGGGTCCAGCCGTCACCCTGATTGCCGATGAATTCGTGCACCACCGCGATCGCCGTCGTGGTGTCGCCTTCGACCAGTTCGACGCTGCCGAGCAGCGCCGGGGTATTGCGGTAGCCGGCCACTTCCGTGAGGAACCGCCCCATCTCCAGCTCGGGATTGATGCCGACCTGTAGCCGCCGATATAATTTGACGACGTAGTCTTCGTCGATCAGCGAGGTCGAATTCGACTGCTCGGCGTCCACCGGGCGGATGTCCTCGAACGGGCCCGCCGGCCGCTCGGCGAGCAGCGAGCCAGGACGGAATTCGAGCCGATTGCCATCGTCGCCGATTACAGTGAGCGCGCTCCGGACGTTTTGCAGCAGCAGGTCGACGAACGACGGGTCGGCGGCGACGTCGAGCAGAGTGCCCTCGCGCGCGCCCTGGCGAACCGCCGCGTAAGCGCGTGGGTTGTAGCGCTCGCGATCGAATCGGACCCAGTCGATCTGCATCGGCAGCAGATAGCGTGCGGTGGTACCGCGCAGCGTCGCTTCAAACAGCGCCAGCCAGGGACGGTTGTCGCCGTCGTTGGCGAACGGGATCGCCGAGGTCAACCGCGGATGGATCGCGCGCGGGTTGCGCTCCGGAAACCAGCGGGTTCGCGACAGGAAGGTCGGCAGTACCTCGTGCTCGAACATCGAGCGGGTGCGACCGAGCGTCATCCAGGTCGAGCCCAGCGGCACCACCAGCGTCACGAATTCAGGTACGGTGGAGACCGGCGCGACATGGGCGGCGGTGCCGGGCTCTTCCAGCTTGAACCAATAGAAGCCGAACGGCGCCAGCGTGATCATGTATGGCAGTTCGCCGATCGGCGGAAACTTGGTGCGGCCGAGCATTTCTTGCGGCACACGCTCTTTCCACGGCGACAGATCCAGCTCGGTCGCCTGCGCGGCCCGCGACAGGTTGGCGACGCAGAGAATGACTTCGTCCTCGTGTTGCCGGACATAGGCGAGCACAGCGCGGTTGCTCGGCCGGATGAAGGTCATGCTGCCCCGGCCGAACGCCGACGTTGACTTGCGGACCGCGATCAGCCGCTTCATCGCGCTGAGCAGCGACGACAGGCTGCGCTGCTGCGCCTCGACGTTGACCGATGCGTAGCCGTAGACCGGATCCATGATCGGCGGCGCATACAGCCGCGCCGGGTCGGCGCGCGAGAATCCGCCGTTGCGGTCGGACGACCATTGCATCGGGGTGCGCACGCCGTTGCGGTCGCCGAGATAGATGTTGTCGCCCATCCCGATCTCGTCGCCGTAATAGATGATCGGCGTACCGGGAAACGACAGCAGCAGCGAGTTCATCAATTCGATCTTGCGGCGGTCGTTGTCCATCAGCGGCGCCAGGCGGCGGCGAATGCCGACGTTGATCCGGGCCCGCGGGTCGGCAGCGTAGGTCTTCCACAGATAGTCGCGCTCGACGTCGGTGACCATTTCGAGCGTCAGTTCGTCGTGGTTGCGCAGGAACATCGCCCATTGGCAGTTGGGCGGAATCTCGGGCGTCTGGCGCATGATGTCGGTGATCGGGAAGCGGTCTTCCTGCGCGATCGCCATGTAGATCCGCGGCATCAGCGGGAAGTGGTAGGCCATGTGGCATTCGTCGCTGTCGCCGAAATACTGCTGGACGTCCTCCGGCCACTGATTGGCCTCGGCCAGCAGCAGCTTGCCCTTGGCGTAGGCGTCGAGCTCGGCGCGCAGCCGCTTGATGACCGCATGGGTCTCGGGAAGGTTTTCGTTGTTGGTGCCGTCGCGCTCGCACAGGTAGGGGATCGCGTCGAGCCGGAAGCCGTCGACGCCGTTGTCGAGCCAGCGCTTCATCACTTTGACGACCGCGCCGACCACGCGCGGATTGTCGAAATTGAGGTCGGGCTGGTGCGAGAAGAACCGGTGCCAGTAGTATTGGCCGGCTTCCGGATCCCAGGTCCAGTTCGATTTTTCCGTGTCGGTGAAGATGATCCGCGTGCCCTGATACTTCTGGTCGGTGTCACTCCAGACGTACCAGTTGCGCGCGCTCGAATTCTTGGGGCTCCGCCGCGCCCGCTTGAACCATGCGTGCTGGTCCGAAGTGTGGTTGACCACCAGCTCGGTGATGACGCGCAGGTTTCGTCGCTTCGCTTCGAAGATGAAGCGGCGAAAGTCCTTCATGGTGCCGAAGTCGGGATTGATCGAGCCGTAGTCGGCGATGTCGTAGCCGTCGTCGCGCTGAGGCGACGGATAGAACGGCAGCAGCCACAGCGTATTGACGCCGAGCTCCTGGAGATAGTCCAGCTTCTCGGTGAGGCCGGCGAAGTCGCCGATGCCGTCGTTGTTGCTGTCGGCGAACGCCTTGACGTGCAACTGGTAGATGATGGCGTCCTTGTACCAGAGCTCGTCGGAGGCGTCGTCGCCCGGCCTGTCGTTCGCCACGATCGGTGACATTTCATTCATGTTTCCGCACTCACGCCAGGCAACGGAACAGCAGCGCCGGGTCACGGTGCGGATCGATCCGCAGGTTGATCCCGCCCCAGTCGAGTGCGTGGCGTTCGCCCGTCAGCAGGTTCTCCACTGCGGCGACCGGCCGCCGCTCGCCCGCAACCACGATCTGCACGTCGCCGAGCGGCAGCCAGAACTCGTGGTAGTCGCTGCTGAGAGCGATCGCGACCGCGACCGCGTTACCGCCATCGACGGAAGTCTTCACGAAGCCGGTCACGTTCGGATCCTGCACATCGAGAAAGCGCAAGTTGCTGGTCTGCTGGAGCGCCGGGTTGGCGGCGCGGATGCGGTTGATGTCGCGGATGTAAGGCTTGATGTTGCCGGGCTTGTCCCAGTCGCGAACCTTGATCTCGTACTTTTCGGAATCGAGATATTCCTCTTTTCCCGGGATTGCGTCGTGTTCGAGCAGTTCGAATCCGTTGTAGATGCCATAGGTCGATGACAGCGTTGCGGCGAGAACGAGGCGCGATTTGAACATCCACGGTTCGCCACCCTGCAGGTGGTAGGGCAGGATGTCGGGCGTGTTGGTGAAGAAATTGGGGCGATAGAAGTCGCGCTCCGGGTAACCGGCGAGCTCACGCAGATATTGTTCGATTTCCCACTTCTGGGTTCGCCAGGTGAAGTAGGTGTAGGACTGCGTGAAGCCGAGCTTGGCCAGCCCCTTCATCAACTTCGGCCGGGTGAAGGCTTCGGCCAGGAAGATCACGTCGGGATGACGTAGCTGCACCTCGCGGATCAGCCATTCCCAGAACCGCAGCGGCTTGGTGTGCGGGTTGTCGACCCGGAAGATCTTCACGCCCTGATCGGCCCAGAACAGGATGACGTCGCGTATCGCGTTCCACAGCGCGCCGGCGTCCTCGCAGGAGAAGTCAGGATTGACGATGTCTTCGTATTTCTTCGGCGGATTCTCGGCGTATTTCATCGAGCCGTCGGGGCGGCGCTTGAACCAGTCCGGATGCTGCTTCAGCCAGGGATGATCCGGTGAGCACTGCACCGCGATGTCGAGCGCGACCTCGATGCCCACCACTTCGCAGGCACCGACGAAGGCGCGGAAGTCTTCCAGAGTGCCGAGCTCCGGATGCACGGCGTCGTGGCCACCTTCTTCGGCGCCGATCGCGTAAGGACTGCCGGGATCGCCGGGCCCGGCTGTGAGCGCGTTGTTGCGGCCCTTGCGGTTGGTGTGACCGATCGGATGGATCGGGGTGAAATACACCACGTCGAAGCCCATCGCGGCGACGTCCGGCAGCCGGGCGATGCAATCGCGGAACGTGCCGTGGCGGCCTGGCTCGGTCCCCTGGCTGCGCGGCACCATCTCGTACCAGGCGCTGAAGCGCGCCCGCGGCCGGTCGATCATCAAGGGCAGCGGATCGGTGCGGGTGAGGTCGGGCCGCGCCTGACTCGTCGCCATCGCGTCCAGCAATTCCGGCGCCAGCAGCGGTTCGATTTCGCCGGTCCGCAGATAGTCTTCACAGCGGTGCTGGATCAGCCGCAGCACGTCGGGATCGTCGGACTGCGCCTTGGTCAGCAGGCCGGCACCTTCCAGCGCGTCCAGCGACAGATCTTGTCCGGCCTTCAGCTTCAACTCGGCACCATGGCGCCAGGTGGCGAATTCATCGGTCCATGCTTCGATGGCATAGACGTGACGGCCGAGTTGCTGCGGCGTGAAGGTTGCCGACCAGCGATCGTTGACGGTGTGCACCATCGGCACGCGCTGCCAGGTGCTGTCCTGCTCACGGCGCCAGATCAGCGCGGCAGCGATGACCTCATGGCCGTCGCGATAGATGTCGGCCCACACTTCGACCGGCTCGCCGACGATCCGCTTCACCGCAAATCGTCCGCCGTCGATCAGCGGGAAGATGTCTTCGATGTGAAAAGCGCCGCCCTGAGCGGCGGCCTGAAGCGCTTGCGTCGACTTGTTCACAATAGCCCACGATCGATTGAGTGAGGTGATGCCCACGATCTAGGACACTCGTCCCATAGTGAACCGGGCGGTTCTCCATTACAAAGCTTCTCGACCGCGCAGGTTCCAATGGAACTCACCCTACGCAATTGCGTTCGATATGACTATCCTGGGACAGGCGGAATCGCCGCGCACCCGCGCGGCGTGTAGACAGCGTGCTTAATGGATTTATTCACCAGAGCTTCCGAGCTGGGCATCCAGACCGAATTCTACGACGGTCAGGGACGCCGCCACGTCACCCCGCCAGAGGCATTGGCGCTGATCACCGAGGCGATGCCGCAGCCCGCCGAGCGCAGGTTGTTGGACCGGATCGTGGTGATCCGGGAGGGCGAGCCGTGTCGCTCCGAGCTGGGCGCCCAGGCGGTGCTGCCTGTACGTTGGCGTATAGTCACCGATGGGGGCGCGCTGGTTGAAGGCGCCGCCGAGCAGCGGACCCTGAGCTGGCCGCTGGATCTGCCGCCCGGTATTCACAGCGTGCGGCTGAGCGACGCATCCGGCCGCACCGAGGAGCTGCCGCTGCTGATGTCGCCGCGGCGCGCCTTCGGCGGTGCATTCGACCGCTCGTGGCTGATCGCGGTTCAGCTCTACAGCCTGCGATCGGTACGCAATTGGGGCATCGGCGATTTCACCGATCTGGCCAACCTGATCGAGCTCGCGGCCGCGCTGGGGGCAGGCGGGATCGGTCTCAATCCGCTGCATGCGTTGTTCGACGACCGGCCGGGGGATTGCAGCCCTTATTCGCCGAACAGCCGGCTGTTCCTCAATCCGTTGTATGTCGATGTCGAACGGCTGCCGGAGTTTTCCGCCGCCGACCGGCCGGTCGACGCCCAGACGCTGGCGGCGCTCCGCGACGGCGAGCTGATCGACTACGCCGCGGTGGCGGCCGTGAAGTGGCGGGGTCTGCGGGCCGCCTATGAGGCGTTCCGGACCTCGGCGTCCGACAGCCGGCGCGAAGCGTTCGAGGCATTCCGCCGCGAGCGCGCGCCGCTGCTGACGCGGTTCGCGTGTTTCGAAGTTCTGCGGCACCGGTTCGGGCATCCATGGTGGGAATGGCCGGAAGAATGGCGCCAGCCCGACGATGCCCGCTGCGATCTATTGCGACAGGGCCCCGATGCCGCCGAGGTGGAATTCGTCGCCTTCACCCAATGGTGCGCCGATGATCAGTTGCGCGGCTGCCGCGATCTCGCCGCAGCGCGCGGCATAAGCGTAGGGCTGTATCTCGACGTCGCGGTTGGAGTGCAGAGCGACGGCTTCGACGCCTGGAACGAGCAGACCGCGATCTCGCGGCTGCTGTCGGTCGGCGCGCCGCCGGACTCGCTCAACACCGCGGGTCAGAATTGGGGCCTGGCCGGCTTCAACGCGCCAGGGCTGGAACTGACGGGCTTTGCGCCGTTCCGCGACATGCTGCGGGCCTCGATGCGCTATGCTGGCGCGATCCGGCTCGATCACGTGCTCGGGCTCAATCGGCTGTATCTCGTCCCGCATGGCTTCGCCGCCCATGAGGGCGTCTACGTGCAGATGCCGTTCGAGGCGCTGCTCGCGGTCACCGCGCAGGAGAGCGTCGGACATCGCTGCGTGGTGATCGGCGAGGACCTTGGTACCGTTCCGGACGGCTTCCGCGATCGGCTGGCGGCGTGGGGGATCTGGTCGTACCGGGTGATGATGTTCGAACGCGACTTCCACCAGGGCTGGTTCTTCGGGCTCGAGCACTACCTGCCGAATGCGCTGGTGACCTTCAACACCCACGATCTCGCCACCTATTCGGGTTGGCGCGCGCTCACAGACCTGCATCTGAAGCGCTCGATCGGGGTCGACCCCGGCGAGAGCGACGACAGCCGGCACCACGCGCTGGCGATGCTCGGCGACGCCCTGCGCCATCAGGGCATCGAACACGAGGACATCTACGCGGTGCTGACCTTCCTGGCGCGTACGCCGTCGCGCCTGCTGGCGATCGCGCTGGAAGATCTGCTGGGGGTGCTCGACCAGCCCAATGTGCCGGGGACGGTGTCGGAACATCCGAATTGGCGACGGCGGTTGCCGAAGCCGCTCGAAGACGTCGCCGCCATCATCAACCGCTCGGCACTTTTCGCGGCGACGATCGACCGCCGCAATCCGGGTTGAACGCGTTGCCCGGCGACATCGAAGACTACGCGATGATCGGCGATTGCGAGACCGCTGCGCTGGTCGGTCGCAACGGATCGATCGATTGGCTGTGCTGGCCGGCGTTCGATTCCGAAGCCTGTTTCGCGGCGCTGCTCGGCAGTGAGGCCAACGGCCGCTGGAAGATCGCGCCGGCGAAGGAGATCGTGCGCTGCAGCCGGCGTTATCGCGGCGACAGCCTGATCCTGGAGACGACCTTCGAGACCGCGACCGGGGCGTTCACGCTGATCGACTTCATGCCGCCGCGCGGCTCGGCTTCGGACGTGGTCCGCTTGGTGCGCGGCGATCGCGGCAGGGTCGAGGTGGCGATGCAGCTCGTGATCAGGTTCGGCTACGGCGCGAGCATTCCATGGGTGAAGCGCGGCGAGGACGACGCGCTCCTGGCGATCTGCGGACCCGACATGGTCGTGCTGCATACGCCGGTCGCGACGTACGGCAGGGACATGACCACGGTCGCCGATTTCGAGATCGGCGAGGGCGACGTGGTGCCACTGGTGCTGACCTATGGGGCGTCGCATCTGCCGGTGCCGACCGAGATCGATCCGCACCAGGCGCTGAAGGACACCGAAGCGTTCTGGGCGGAATGGTCCGGCCGCTGCAGCTATCAGGGCGAATATCGCGACCTTGTGATGCGCTCGCTGATCATACTGAAGGCGCAGACCTTCGCGCCGTCGGGCGGCATCGTCGCGGCGCCGACCACCTCGCTGCCGGAAAAGCTCGGCGGAGCGCGCAACTGGGACTACCGGTTCTGCTGGCTGCGCGACGCGACCTTCACGTTGCTGGCGCTGATGAACAACGGCTATACCGAGGAAGCCGCTGCCTGGCACGATTGGCTGCTGCGCGCGGTCGCCGGCAATCCGGCCAACATGCAGATCATGTACGGCATCTACGGCGAGCGACGGCTGATGGAATGGCAGGCCGACTGGCTCGACGGCTATCAGGGAGCGCAGCCGGTGCGCATCGGCAACGCAGCCCACGCGCAATTGCAGCTCGACGTTTACGGCGAGCTGATCGACGCCTTCCACCAATGGCGTGCCGCCGACCTCAAGCTCGACGGCGAATCCTGGGCGGTAGAGTGCAAGGTGTTGCAGCATCTCGCCACCATTTGGGACCAGCCCGACAGTGGGATCTGGGAGTTGCGCGGGCCGCGCCAGCATTACGTCTCGTCCAAGGTGATGACCTGGGTGGCGTTCGACCGCGGCATCAAGAGCGCTGAGAGATTCGGGCTGAAGGCGCCGCTGGCGGAGTGGCGCGCGTTGCGCGAGCGGATTCACGCCGACGTCTGCGCCAACGGCTTCGATGCCGAGCAGAACGCTTTCGTCGAGCACTATGGCGCCAAGGTGCTGGACGCCTCGGTGCTACTGATTCCGGCGGTAGGGTTCCTGCCGCCGCGCGACCCGCGGGTGCTGGGTACGCTGGAGGCGATGGAGCGCCATCTGATGGTGGACGGTTTCCTGATGCGGCACGATCCCCGCGAGCAGCCCGACCAGACCGAACCGGTCGAGGGCGCTTTCCTCGCCTGTACGCTGTGGCTTGCCGATGCCTATGTGCTGGCCGGTGACACCGAGCGCGCCAGAGCGCTGTTCGAGCGCGTCGCCGGCATCGCCAACGATCTCGGCCTGCTGGCCGAGGAATACGACACCACGGAGCGGCGCCAGGCCGGCAACTTCCCCCAGGCCCTGACCCACATCGCGCTGATCAATACCGCCAACAACCTTACCGCCGCCAAGGCGGCGACAGCCAAGCCGGCGATGCAGCGGTCGAAGCAGAGTTAGCGGTCAAGGCTCGCATTGCGATCCAGGATGAAGTCGATCGCGGCGGCGAAGCCGTCGTCGTCGTTGCGGCCGGTGACGTGGGCGGCCTTCTGCTTGATTTCGTCGGCGGCGTTGCCCATCGCGATCGGCAGGCCGCTGACGCCGAACATCGGCAGGTCGTTCGGCATGTCGCCGATGGTGGCGATCGAGTCGGCTGCGATGCCGAGCCGCTGCGCCATCGCGGTGACGAACGTGCCCTTGCTGCGGCCGGGCGGGGTGACGTCGAGATAGTAGTCCTGCGACCGCACCGCCAGCGCTCGGTCGCCGAGCGCGGCCTGCAGCTCCGGCTCACAGCGCTTCAGCAGCGCGAAATCGGCACTGACGCCGACGATCTTGCAGGCCTTGCCGGTCAGCGGCGTCAGATCCTCCAGCATCGTCGGCGCAAACCGGATGGTGCGCTCCTCGTGCGGCACGTATTTGCCGTCGTCGCGGCGGATGTACCAATTGTCGTTGGTGAACAGCCAGATGTCGATGCCGTTGCGCTCGAACAGCTCGATGCTGGTCGCCACCGCGCTTTCCGGAATCAGATGCTGTTCGATCACCGACAGCGTCGGCGTGACGATCGAACTGCCGTTGAACGGGCCGAGCGGCAGCGTGATGCCGAGCGGATCGCTGTACATCCGCATTCCGACCGGCGGCCGGCTGGAGGTGAGGGTGAAGCCGACGCCGCTGGCTTCCAATCTCGACACCGCATCACGGGCGCGATCGGTGAGTCGCTTGTCGGTGGTGACCAGGGTGCCATCGACGTCGGAGATGACGAGCTGGATGCGGGCCATGGGTTTCCCTATCTAGGCCGTCATTGCGAGCGAAGCGAAGCAATCCATCGGCGCTGGGTACGGGCTCTGGATTGCTTCGTCGCTTTCGCTCCTCGCAATGACGAATTCAACTGCTGAGCATTGAACTAATCGCTGATCGACGTCGGAAGCTGACCGACGATGGCGTCGACGATCGCCTCAACGGGCGCGCCGATTGAGGCGATGATCGGGCGTTCTTCCGGGCCGGGGCGCTCCAGCGTGGCGAACTGGCTGTCGAGCAGGCCGGCCGGCATGAAATGGTTCTTGCGCGCCGCCATCCGGCCGCCGATCAACTCGCGGCTGCCGTCGAGAAACACGATGCGGATGTCGTCGCGTCCATGCACCAGGATGTCGCGATAGGCGCGCTTCAGCGCCGAGCAACCGAACACGATGGAGCCACCGCCGGCGATGACACGATCGATCTCGGCGGCGATCGCACGCAGCCACGGCCAGCGATCGTCGTCGGTGAGCGGCTGGCCAGCGCTCATCTTGGCGACATTGGCTTCGGGATGATAGGCGTCTGCGTCCTCGTAGGGCCAGCCGAGCCGCTCGGCGAGGGCTTCGCCGACCGTGCTCTTTCCGGAGCCGGACACGCCCATCACGATCAGCGCGCGCGGCAGCGGCTCGGAAACCATCGGTTCAGGCGACACCGGCATTCTCCGGCAGCGCGTCCTGCGTCACCAGCCACACCGTCTCGCCCTGTGAGCGGGCGCGGGTGGACGGTAGATTCTCGCCGGCGAACACGCGGGCAAGGATGTCGCGTTTGGAAGTCCCGTGCACCAGGAACAGCATCTCGGCGCAGGAGGCGAGGGCGGGCAAAGTGAGGGTGACGCGCTGCACCAGCGGCTCCACCGGGGCGGTATCGACGCCGGCGGCCCAGCGGCTCTCGATCTGAAGCTGCGGCCGCCCCGGAAACAGCGAAGCCGTATGACCGTCCGGCCCGACGCCGCCGAGCACCAGATCGAACAACGGTCGATCGGTTGCGAGCACGTCGCTGCCGTAGAATGCCTTCAGTTCGGCCTCGTAACGACGTGCCGCATCGTCTGGCGTCGTGGTGTCGGTGGGGATGGCGTGGACGTTCTGCGGCGGCGCGCGCCCGTCCAGGAATGCCCGTCTCGCGGCGCCGATATTGCTGAGCGGATCGCTCTCCGGCACGAAGCGCTCGTCGCTGATGAACCAGTGCACGCGCGGCCACGGAATCCGGCTTTCGAATTCACCTGCGAGCAGTTCGAACATCCGCTGCGGCCCGGAGCCGCCGGTGAGGCAGATCGCCGGGCGATCGTGATGCAGTTCGATCCGCGCGATCAGCCGCTGTGCGGCCAGCCGGGCTTGCGCGTCGGCGTCGGCCGCGACCACGAGGTGATGATCGGGGCTGCGCATCGGCTAGCCCAGTTTCCGCCAGTCGCGGCCGTCGCGGGCCAGTAACTCGTCGGCGTCCTCCGGGCCGTCGCTGCCGGCGCGATAGATCTGCAGGCCGTGGGCGCCGGCTTTCTTCCAGACCTCGAGGAACGGCTGTACCACGCGCCATCCGGCCTCCACGCCATCGGCGCGTTGGAACAGGATGTTGTCGCCGATCATGCAGTCGTGCAGCAGCGTCTCGTAGCCGTTGCTCGGCGCCACTTTGAAGTAGTCCTTGTAGCGGAACGTCATCTCGACGCCATCGATGGCGATCGACGGACCCGGCACCTTGGTGTTGAACTGGAGAGAGATGCCTTCCTCCGGCTCGATCCCGATCACCAGATAGTTCTGCGACAATTCTCGCACCGGGGTGCAGCGGAACATCGAGAACGGCGCCTCCTTGAACTTGATCGCGACCTCGGTGCGCTTGCCCGACAGCGCCTTGCCGGTGCGCAGATAGAACGGCACGCCGGCCCAACGCCAATTGTCGATCGACAGCTTTAGCGCCGCGAACGTCTCGGTGGTGCTGTCGGGTTCGACGTCCTTGGCGCTGCGATAGTCCGGAATTTCGGTGTCGCCGATCCTGCCCGAGGTGTATTGGCCGCGCACCGAATTGCGTAGTGCTTCGTCTTCACTCTGGATCTGGATCGCCGCGAGCACGTCGGCCTTGGCCGAGCGCACCCCGTGTGCGTTGAAATGCGCGGGCGGCTCCATCGCCACCAGCGACAGCAGTTGAAACAGATGGTTCGGCACCATGTCGCGCAGCGCGCCGGTCTTGTCGTAGAAGCTGCCGCGATGGCCGACGCCGAGCTTTTCCTCGACGGTGATCTGGATGTGGTCGATGTGCTCCCTGTTCCAGATCGGCTCGAACATGCCGTTGGAGAACCGCAGCACCAGGATGTTCTGCACCGTCTCTTTGCCGAGGTAGTGATCGATCCTGTACAGTTCGTGCTCGGAGATGATGCCGAGCAGATGATCGTTCAGCGCCTTGGCCGAGGCGAGGTCGGTGCCGAACGGCTTCTCCACCACCAGCCGGCGCCATGCGCCGCTGATCTCTTCGAGTAGCTTGGCGCGGCCGAGCTCGGTCGCGATCGGTGCGAAGGCATCCGGCGGGGTAGCGAGATAGAACAGCCTGTTGCCGCCGGTGTTGCGGCTGGCCTCGAGCTTCTCGAGCCGCTCGCGCAGCCGGTCGAACGAATCCGGTTCGCTCGGATCGGCACTGACCGCGGTGACGCAGTACAGAAGCTGATCCGCAATTTTTTCGTCGACCGGACGGGTGGCGTATTTGCGCAGGCCCTGGATCAGGCTCTCGCGCAGATCGTCGCTCGCCATCTCCTTGCGGGTGACGCCGACGACGCAGAACTTTTCCGGCAGCAGTCCGGCTTCGGCGAGATTGTACAGCGCCGGGATCACCAGGCGGTGGGTGAGGTCGCCGGTGACGCCGAAGATGACGAACGCGCAGCCGTCGGGAACCTGATTGCTGTTGGCTTGCGTGGTCACGCGCGCTCCGATGTCGGTTTCAGTTTCTGCTGCGGGGCGGCCTGCTGCTCCGGTTCCGGGTGCTGCTGCGGCTCCTTGTGGCCGCCGAAGCCGGCGCGCATCGCCGAGAGAATTTTCTCCGCGAATGTATGATCGCGCCGCGAGCGGAAGCGCGCATACAGCGCCGCGGTGAGCACTTCGGCCGGCACGGCTTCCTCGATCGCCGCATTGATGGTCCAGCGGCCTTCACCCGAGTCCTCGACGAAGCCCGAGTAATTATCGAGCTGGTCGTTCCTCGCCAGCGCGGTGGCGGTGAGGTCGAGCAGCCAGGACGGGATCACGCTGCCGCGCCGCCAAACTTCTGCGATGTCGGCGATGTCGAGATCGAAGCGGTGAGCGTCGGGCAGGACGTCGCTGCTCGCGTTCTTGAGGATGTCGAAGCCCTCGGCATAGGCCTGCATCAGGCCGTATTCGATGCCGTTGTGGACCATCTTGACGAAATGGCCGGCGCCCACCGGGCCGGCGTGGATGTAGCCTTGCTCGACCCGGGGATCGCGGCTCTCGCGGCCCGGCGTACGAGGGATGTCGCCGATGCCCGGTGCGAGCGTGGCGAAGATCGGATCGAGCCGGTCGACCACCGGCTCATCGCCGCCGATCATCATGCAGTAGCCGCGCTCATAGCCCCAGATGCCGCCGGAGGTGCCGACATCGACATAATCGATGCTGCTCTCCCTCAGCGTCTTGGCGCGGCGGATGTCGTCCTGCCAGAAGGTGTTGCCGCCGTCGATCACGACGTCGCCGGCGGCGAGCAGCTTGCCGAGCTGTTCGATCGTGGTCTCGGTGATCTGCCCGGCGGGCAGCATCACCCACACCGCGCGCGGCGCGTCGAGCTTGCGCACCAGATCGTCGAGTCCGCTGGCGCCGGTCGCGCCTTCGCGCGTCAGCGTCTCGATCGCTTGCGGATCCCGATCGTACACCACGGCATGATGGCCATCCTTCATCAGGCGCCGGACGATATTGCCACCCATCCGGCCGAGGCCGATCATGCCGATCTGCATCCGCAAGTCTCCACTCTTTAGCCGTGCCTCGCTTGACGTGCGAGGCTACGTTTGTAGGCGGTTACTCCGTCATTGCGCGCCGAAGGCGAAGCAATCCAGGGCTCAGCATGGAGGATTCTGGATTGCTTCGTCGCTTCGCTCCTCGCAATGACGATCCTGTTCGGCCGGAGGGATTCCCCGGCTGCTGCTACGCCAACGCTTGTTCGATCGCCGCGCCCAGCATCTTCAGGCCGGCGCCGAGATCGCCCTTGAGGTGGACCCGCAAGGCACGGCGACCGCGCTCGGTGAGCACGTCGAAGTCGCCGCGCGCCTGCGCCGCCTTGATCACGCCGAAGCTGGCGCTCTGGCCCGGCACCGGCAGATCGGGTGCATCGTCGGCGGTGATCTGCAAAAAGACGCCGCTGTCCGGGCCGCCTTTGTAGGCCTGGCCGGTGGAGTGCAGGAAGCGTGGGCCGAATTCGGCACAGGTCGCGACCCGGCAGCGATCGCGGATTTGCAGCCGCATCTGTTGCAGCGCCTCGATATGCGTGGCGTTGCGCTCGATGTAAGCCAGCAGCGCGACGTAGTCGCCGCTGTTCACGCGCGACAGATGCGCCTTCAGCCACGAGCCGAGCGTGCTGTCGGCACCTGCTTTGCGCAAAGCGCCGGCATTGGCGGCGTCGGTGTAGAGATCGACCTCGGCGGTCGACAGCGCAGCCGTCTCCTCCGGCAGCGCGCCGGATTTCTCGAATGCCGCGGTGAGCTCGCGGGTCTTGATCTTGGCGCTCTCGACGTCCGGCTGGTCGAACGGGTTGATGCCGAGCACCGCACCCGCGACAGAGGTGGCGAGCTCGAAGCGGAAGAACTCCTGACCGATCGCCTCGCTGGATTTCAGCACGATTCGGACCACCGGGTGGCCGGCCGCTTCCAACGCGCTGAGCTTCGACTCGTGCGCGGCGTCGGTTTCGGCTTCGGTGCGCAGATCGATGAATAGCCGGTCGTTGCCGTAGATCGACGGCTCCGCCAGCGGCTCGCCGTCGATCGGGATCAGGCCGTTGCCTTCCTTGCCGGTCGACTCCGCGATCAGTTGCTCGGCCCAGGCGCCGAAATCGGCGATCGCCTTCGACGAGGTGATCGTCACCTTGTCGCGGCCTGCAAGCCCGGCGCAGCCCAGCACCAGACCGAGCTGCACCGCCGGGTTCTCCTGCGGCGGCACGTCGGCGCCGCAGGAGCGAACCATCGCCAGCGCCGAGTCCAGCAGCTTGGCAAGATCGAGTCCCGCCGCGGCAGCAGGCACCAGGCCGAACGGCGACAGCACCGAATAGCGGCCGCCGATGGTCGGATCGCCGTGGAAGATCTTGGCGAACTTCTGCTCGGTCGCGACTTTCTCCATCGACGAACCGGGATCGGTGACGGCGACGAAGTGGCGGCCGGCCTGATCGGCTCCGACCGCTTCGGTGACGCGCGCGAAAAAGTGGGCCTTCATCACGTTCGGCTCGGTGGTGCCGCCGGATTTCGAGGAGACGATGAACAGCGTCGAGGCTAGCTTGACGCTGGCTTCGAGGGTGCGCACCTGCGCCGGATCGGTGGAGTCGAGGACGTGCAGCTTCGGGAAGCCGTCCTGCTGCGGGAAGGTCTCCGCGATCACTTCGGGGCCGAGGCTTGAGCCCCCCATGCCGAGCACCACCGCATCGGTGAAGCCCTGGCTCTTCACCCATTTGGCGAAGTCTTGATAGTCGACGAGCTTGGTCTTGGCGACCGATGGCGCCTGTAGCCAGCCCAGCCATTTGGCCTCGTCGTGATCGGTCCAGACCGACGCGTCGCGCGACCAGACCTTGCGGATCTTGCCGGCGGCGCGCCACGCTTCGGTCTGCTGCTTGACGCTGTCGGCGAGCTCGCCGGGCAACGACAGGGTCTGCTTGCCGACGCGGCCGGCCAGCACGGTCTCGCGCTTGAACGCCACGGCGCCCAGCAGCTTGTCGAACGCGTCGGCAAACAACTGCACGCCTTCGGTGACCAGCTTGTCGGTGATGGCGTCGAGCGAGATCCCGGCGCTGGCAAGGCCCTTGATCACCGCGCGCGCCTCGTCGATCTCCTTCTCCAGACTGTCCTTCGGCTTGCCGTGATCGCGGAAGGCGTCGAGAGTCGTCGGCGGGACAGTGTTGACGGTGTCCGGCCCGATCAGCTCCTCAATGTACAGCACGTCGCTGTAGGCCTTGTTCTTGGTGCCGGTGGAGGCCCACAGCAGCCGCTGTGGCTTGGCTCCGCAGGCTTCCAGCTTGGCCCAGCGGTCGCCGCTGAACAACCGCTTGTAGTCCTGATACGCCAGCTTGGCATTGGCGATCGCCACCTGGCCCTTCAGCGCTTCCAGCCGCTCCTTTTCCGACGCATCGGTGGCCTTGGCTATCTTGTCGTCGAGCGCCGCATCGACCGCGCTGTCGATGCGGCTGATGAAGAAGCTGGCGACGCTGGCGACGTGCGCCGGATCGCCGCCGGAGGCGATCAGCGCTTCGAGGCCGGAGATGTAGGCTTCAGCGACCTGGACGTAGACTTTCTGCGAGAACAGCAGCGTGACGTTGACGCTGATGCCTTTGGATATGAGC
>NZ_QPFS01000056.1:0-29840 GCF_010906995.1 Rhodopseudomonas sp. WA056
ATCTTGCCCTGGCCCCGCGCCAGCATCAGCCGCGCCGACTCCCGTCCCGACACGAAGCCGGCCCAGCACGCCATCTCCCAGACCTTGCGGAACACCCGATCGGTGGTGTCCAGGATCGGGAAATTGACGTTGGCGCCGACATTGAAGATCGTCACCTCCAGCGGCGCGTGGGCGTCGGCGTCGTTCAGGAACGCCGTCACCTCGTCCTCTTTGCGGGCATCCAGCGACCGCGCGACGATCTTGCCGCCGGCGGCCTCGATCTCCGCCACCAGCGGCGCCAGCTTGTCGCCGTTGCGACGGCCGGCGAACACGGTGAAGCCCTCGGCGGCGAACTTCTTGGCGATCTCCGCACCGATGTAATCGCCGGCTCCGATCACCGCGACGGTTGCGTTGCGTGGCTGCACGGGCGTCTCCCTCAAGCTCGTCATTGCGAGCGAAGCGAAGCAATCCACGTTCTCAGCACGGAGCGACTGGATTGCGTCGTCGCTTCGCTCCTCGCAATGACGGGAGAGATCGATTGAAGCTAGCCGTACATCTCTTCGACGTCGCGGAGCTGTTCCTTGCCGAAGAACATCTCCTTACCGACGAAGAAGGTCGGCGAACCGAACGCGCCGCGCTGGACGGCGTCTTCGGTGTTGGCGATCAGCTTCGCCTTCACATCCGGCTCCTGCGCACGGGTCAGCAGCGCCTTGCCGTCGAGCCCCGACGACGACAGCGCCGCCGCGGCGACTTCGAGATCGTCCATCTTCTTGGGCTCGACCCACATATGGTGAAACGCGGCTTCGACATATTTGTCGAACACGCCGTCGAGCTGCGCCGCGACCGCCGCCCGCATCAGGTTGAGGGTGTTGACTGGAAAATGCGGATTCCAGACATACGGCTTGACCGCGTAGCGCTTCAGGAAGCGCTCGGTTTCGAGCGCGTGGAATTCGCGCTTGTTCTTGATGCCGGCCAGCGTTTCCGCCGGGGACTTGTTGTTGGTGGCCTTGAAGATGCCGCCGAGCAGAACCGGCACGTAGTCGAACTTGACGCCGATCCGCCGCTCGATCGCCGGGATCGCCTCGTGGGCCAGGAAGGCGTTGGGACTGCCGAAGTCGAACAGGAATTGCGGGGCGGGCTGGGTCATGGTTTCCTCCGGCAGCGGCAGGGTCGCCTTATATGATTATCGTCATTCTACGAAGACCGTAGCGCGTCTGCCGCGACCGATCAACCGGGTCGGAAGCGAGGTTCGCGACCTTCGGAACTGTGATGTCCCGCGCCGCGGAAACTCTGCTAAGGCGGGGCGCGTTCTCACGGCTGGTGCCGCTTCAATCACTGACAGACACCCGGGATCTTCGCGACATGCTGACCGTCCATCATCTCAACAATTCTCGCTCGCAACGTGTGCTGTGGCTCCTGGAGGAGCTCGGCACCCCTTACGAGATCAAGCGCTATCAACGGCAGCCGGACATGATGGCCCCCAAGGAGCTGCGCGCCGTCCATCCGCTCGGCAAGTCGCCGGTGATCACCGACAACGGCAACACCGTCGCCGAGTCCGGCGCCATCATCGAATACATCGTGGGCACCTACGGGGACGGCCGGCTGATCCCGCCGCCGAACACCCCGGAGCGGCTGCGCTACACCTATTGGCTGCATTACGCCGAGGGCTCGGCGATGCCGCCGCTACTGCTGAAGCTGCTGTTCTCGATGATGCCCAAGCGTGCCCCGGCGCTGGTACGCCCATTGGTGAAGATGGTGGCGTCCGGCGCGCTGACAGGTTTCGTCGATCCGCAGCTCAAGCTGCACATGGACTATTGGGAGAGCGAACTCGGCAAGGCTGCCTATTTCGCCGGCGACGAGTTCACCGCCGCCGACATCCAGATGAGCTTCCCGCTGGAAGCCGCCGCCTCACGCGGCGGTCTCGACCAGCGCTACCCGAAGGCGCTGGCCTGGCTGGAGCGCATCCACGCCCGCCCCGCCTACAATCGCGCGCTGGAAAAAGGCGGGCCTTACGAGATCGGGAAAGCGTAGTAGCAAGAGCCGTCAGGCCTCGTCATTGCGAGCGAAGCGACGCAATCCAGCTCTATGCTCGGCGCTCCTGCATAGCTTCGTCGGCTTCGCCTCCTCGCAGTGACGACGTTGACGCTCACTGCCTACCCCATCGGCAGCGGCGTGACGGTGACGCCGGGCGGCGGGACGCTGTCGTCGGGCACGAAGAAATCCGACATCAGCGGTACGCTCGGATCGACCCGATACGGCTCGAAGTCGCGCACGCCGGACTCGTACAGCACGCTGTCGTCGATGCAGAACTGGCCGGTGAATTCGCGCGACGGCTTGGTCAGGATCGCGTGGGCGGCGTCGCCCATGATCTCCGGCGTGCGGCTGGCGCGGATCATCGCATCGCCGCCGAGCAGATTGCCGACCGCCGCCGTGGCAATCGTGGTGCGCGGCCACAGCGCATTCACTGCGACGCCGGCGTGCTTCAGTTCGCCCGACAGGCCGAGCGCCACCATGCTCATGCCGAACTTCGCCATGGTGTAGGCGGTCGACGCCGCGAACCACTTCGCCTTCATGTCGAGCGGCGGCGACAGCATCAGGATATGCGGATTGGCGGCCTTCTTCAGGTGGGGGATGCAATATTTCGACACCATGAAGGTGCCGCGGGTGTTGATCCCCATCATCAGGTCGTAGCGCTTCATCTCGGTCGCCTGCGAGTTGGTCAGGCTGATCGCGCTGGCGTTGTTGACGCAGATGTCGATGCCGCCGAATTCGGCCACCGTCTTGCCGATCGCGTCGATCACCTGCGCTTCATCGCGGATGTCACAGACCAGCGGCAGCGCCTTGCCGCCGGCCGCGACGATCTCTTCGGCGGCGGTGTAGATCGTGCCCTTCAGCTTCGGATGCGGCTCGGTGGTCTTGGCGGCGATCGCCACATTGGCGCCGTCCCGCGCCGCCCGCAGCGCGATGGCGAGCCCGATGCCGCGGCTCGCCCCGGTGATGAACAGCGTCTTGCCCTGCAGTGATGCCATCTGACGTCCTCCCTCCTCGTGCAAACCGGACCGGTCTCCCGCGAGAGTAGCGCCGGTTCTCCGAAAATCGAAGTCACCGGAAGGCTAGCAGGCGCCAGCCGGGTCCGCTTGCGGCCAGAGGTTGCGCCTGCTGGACGTCATGCGCGGGCTTGCCCCGCCTGCGGGGCCGAAGCCCCTTCGGCGCGGCGAAGGTCCGCGCATCCATCATCTTCGGAAAAGCTCATGCTTCAAAGTCGATGAGTTGCCAGATCAATTCCCCGCCGCCGTGGCGCCGCGGGTTCTTGGATCGGCGGCGCCATGGAAGCCGTCGGCGTCGATCCAAATCGAGTTCGCCGAAGTCTGGCCGAGCGGCGTGACGACGCGGTGACCCATGGCGCGGAGTACTTCCAGCGTTGCGTCCGGAAATCCGTGCTCGACCCGGACCTCATCCGGCAGCCACTGATGATGTAGCCGCGGCGCCGCCACGGCGTCGGCGACATTCATCCGGTAATCGATGACATCGACGATCACCTGCAGCACTGCCGAGATGATGCGGCTGCCACCGGGCGAGCCGGTCACCAGTACCGGCTTGCCGTCCTTCAGCAGAATCGTCGGCGACATCGATGACAAAGGCCGTTTGCCGGGCGCCGGCAGATTGGCGGCGAAGCCGACCAGGCCATAGGCGTTCGAAGCACCGGGTGCAGCAGTGAAATCATCGAGTTGGTTGTTGAGCAGCACGCCGGTGCCATCCGCCACCAGCCCCACCCCATAAGAGAAGTTCAGCGTGTAGGTGTTGCTGACCGCATTGCCATCGGCATCGGCGACCGAGAAATGCGTGGTATTGTCGCCCTCGCGCGGCTGCGGCAGCGGCTGATCCACCGACGTCGCGCGCTGCGGATCAATCCCGGCCCGCAGGCTCGTCGCGTAATCCTTCGACAGCAGCTTTGCGACCGGCGCCTCGGTGAACGCGGGATCGCCGAGATAGCGGGCGCGATCCGCATAGGCGCGCTTCATCGCCTCGATCAGCAGATGCAGCGACGGCGCCGTGCCCTGCCCGCGATCACGCATCGCGTAGCCTTCGAGGATGTTCAGGCTCTCGATCAGCACCACGCCGCCGGACGACGGCTGCGGCATCGCCACGATATCGTAGCCGCGATAGCTGCCACGCAGCGGCGTGCGCAGCATCGGCTGATAGCCGGCGAGATCCTCGGGCGTGATCAGCCCGCCAGCGTCGCGAATGCCGCGCGACAGCTTCTCGGCGACCGGCCCGCGATAGAATCCATCCGGCCCCTGCTGGGCAATGGCTTCGAGCGTGGCGGCCAGATCGAGCTGCACCAGCCTGTCGCCCGCCTGCAGCGGCGAGCCGTCGGGACGGGCAAACACCTTCTGGGTCGAGGGCCAGCGCGACAGCCAGCGGTGCCAATCCGGCAGCGTATCGGCGGTGTCGTCGGCAACCTCGATGCCGTCCCGTGCCAGCGCGATCGCCGGCGCGATCACGTCCGCGAGCTTGAACTTGCCGGAGCCGTATTTGTCCAGTGCCAGCGCCAACCCGGCCACCGTGCCGGGCACGCCGATGCCGAGCGCGGATTTGCGCGATTTGTCCGGGTCGGGTTTGCCGTCCGTCAGAAACATGTCCTGTGTGGCGGCCTGGGGGGCGGTCTCGCGATAATCGATCGCCAGGTCTTCATTCTTTGCCGCGGAATGGATCACCATGAAGCCGCCGCCGCCGAGATTGCCGGCGCGCGGATAGGTCACCGCCATGGCAAATCCGGTCGCCACCGCGGCATCGATCGCGTTGCCACCGCGGGCCAGGAAGCTGGCGCCGATTTCAGCGGCAAGCCGTTCCTGCGCCACCACCATGCCGTGTTTGGCGATCACCGCTTGGGCCGGCCCGCGCGCCATGCCGCTGCGCATATCCTGCGCTGGCGCGGCAAGCGGGCTCACCACCAGCACCAGCACGGCCAGCGTCATCAAAATGCGTTGCGGGACGCGCAGTGTGATCATCGAGCGACTCCGATTTCTGCGGCGCAGGCTGCCACGCGCCGGACGAATCCTATAGGCAATCGAAGCCGCGAGGCAAAACGCGGTCCGGCCCGCGGAAGGAACAAGATGTCGTCATCGCGTGCGGAAGGCATCGCGCAAACTCGTGAACCGATCCGCTATCCGTCGCAGGGCGCCGTCATCGGCTGGATCCTGTTCGACTGGGCGGCGCAGCCGTACTTCACGCTGATCACCACCTTCATTTTCGCGCCTTATTTCGCCACCTACGTGGCGCCCGATCCGGCGACCGGCCAATCGCTGTGGGGCTTCGCCACCGCCGCGAGCGGATTCGTCATCGCCCTGGCGTCTCCTGTGCTCGGCGCGATTGCGGATGCCAGCGGCCGGCGCAAGCCGTGGATCGCGCTGTTCGGCGGAATGCTTGTGATCGGATCGATGCTAATGTGGTTCGGCAAGCCGGGCGAACCACATACGATTCTGCCGCTGCTGATCGCCTACGCGATCGCCACCATCGGTGTTGAATTCGCCACCGTGTTCAACAACGCGATGATGCCCAACCTGGTGCCGCCGGAGAAGATCGGCCGCCTGTCAGGGACCGGCTGGGCGACCGGCTATGTCGGCGGCATCCTGTCGCTCGTCCTGGTGCTCGGCTTTCTGGCCGCCAGCCCGGAGACCGGAAAGACCCTGCTCGGCCTTGCGCCGTGGTTCGGACTCGATCCGACGCTGCACGAGGGCGACCGCATCAGCGGCCCGCTCACCGGGGTGTGGTTCGTATTGTTCGTGCTGCCGATGTTTCTGCTGACACCGGACTTCCCCGCTAAGCTGGCGCCACGCGCCGCGATCCGCGAGGGCCTGCACGAACTCGCCGAAACGCTGCGCGACCTGCCGCGTCGTCGTTCGCTCGCGATCTTTCTGCTCGCCAACATGATCTACACCGACGGGCTGGTGTCGCTTTTCGCGTTCGGCGGCATCTACGCCACCGGCACCTTCGGCTGGAGCACGATCCAGATCGGCACCTTCGGGGTGATCCTGGCGATCGCCGCCACCATCGGCGCTTTCATCGGCGGCCGCCTCGACGATGCGTTCGGGTCCAAGCGGGTGATCACCGGCTCGCTGGTTCTGCTCCTGATCGCGATCGCCGGCATCCTGCTGGTCGATCCCAGCCATGTCTTGCTGATCGAAGTAAAGCCGCCGCAACCGGGCGCGGCGCTGTTCGCCTCACCTGCCGAACGCGCCTACCTGCTGCTCGGCTGCCTGATCGGCATCGCCGGCGGACCGCTGCAGGCCGCATCACGGACGCTGCTGATCAGGATCGCCCCGCGGGACCGGATCGCGCAGTATTTCGGCCTGTTCGCCCTCACCGGCAAAGTGACGTCGTTCATCGGCCCGCTGCTGATCGCCACCGTCACGGCGCTAGCCAGCAGCCAGAAAGCCGGCATGGCCGTGCTGGTGCTGTTCTTCATCGCCGGATTGGCGCTGCTGACCCAGGTTCGGCGCTCGGCGGAGTGATCGTGCCGGTGCGTGGACAAACGCACCGACCTGGTCTATATGAGCGGGCATGATCCACCTGACCGCCTCGTATTGGTACTTTTACTTTAGCAGCTCGCTGGCGGCGGGAGGATTTCGCGCGATCTGAAGATTGCTGCATTAAATCCGACAAGCCGCCAGACCTGGCGGCTTTTTTGTTTCAGCCGGCAGGTCTCCTGAACAGGAGCAAACTGCCGTGTTGACCACCACAGACGACCTTCGCCTTCAGAAAATCACCGAACTGAGTACGCCCGCCGAAGTGATGGGCGAGATTCCGCGCACACTGACCGCGACACGCACCGTCGCGGCGAGCCGCAGCGCGATTCACGCCATCCTGACCGGGGCCGACGACCGGCTGCTCGTCGTCGTCGGCCCGTGTTCGATTCACGATCCGGCCGCGGCCATGGACTATGCCAGCCGTCTGGCGGCGCTGCGCGAGACCCTGGCCGACCGGATCGAGATCGTGATGCGGGTGTATTTCGAAAAGCCGCGCACGACCGTCGGTTGGAAAGGCCTGATCAACGACCCCGACCTCGACGGCAGCTTCCGGATCGACAAGGGGCTGCGGCTGGCGCGTGAAGTGCTGTCGGCCGTCAACAATCTCGGGCTGCCGGCCGCCACCGAGTTCCTCGACCTGATCACGCCACAATACATTGCGGATCTCGTCGCCTGGGGCGCGATCGGCGCACGCACCACCGAGAGCCAGATCCACCGCGAACTCGCTTCGGGCCTATCCTGCCCGATCGGCTTCAAGAACGGTACCGACGGCAACGTCCGGATTGCGGCGGAGGCGGTGAAGTCCGCGGCGCAGCCGCATCATTTCATGGCGGTGACCAAGGGCGGGCGCAACGCGATCGCGGCCACCACTGGTAACAGCGACTGCCACGTCATCCTGCGCGGCGGCGTCACGCCGAACTACGACGCCGCAAATGTGGAAGCCGCAGCGACGGTGCTCGGCAAGATCGGTCTGGCGCCGCAACTGATGATCGACGCCAGCCACGCCAACAGCAGCAAGCAGCCGGACAACCAGCCGAAGGTCACGGCCGATATCGGACGTCAGTTGGCGTCGGGCGAGAACCGCATCATCGGCGTGATGATCGAGAGCAATCTGGTGGCCGGTCGGCAGGACGTGGTACCGGGCCGGCCGCTGCACTACGGCCAGAGCATCACCGACGGCTGCATCGACTGGGCGACAACCGAAACGGTGCTGCACGATCTGGCCGCTGCGGTCGAAAGCCGGCGAACTACGCTCCGTGCCGCTCAGCGAGAAGGTGCTGCGGCTTGATCGCTGAGCTGGATGGCAATCGTTCGTGCAGCTATCCAGAACTGCGATCTTCAGAAGCGGGCACTTTCGCTTCCCCACGTCATGCCCGGCCTTGTGCCGGGCATCCACGCCTTGCTGACTGAAACTCAGAAAAGGCGTGGATGGCCGGGACAAGCCCGGCCATGACGGAGTTCGGGAGCAACCAAGTGAGACAGAAAGCCGTCGGAGCGCCTTAGTGCCGGAAGTGCCGGGTCCCGGTGAACACCATGGCGATGCCGGCCTCGTCGGCGGCCTTGATCACTTCGTCGTCGCGGACCGAGCCGCCGGGCTGGATCACCGCAGTGGCGCCGGCTTCGATGCAGGCCAGCATGCCGTCGGCGAACGGGAAGAACGCATCCGAGGCGACGACCGAACCCTTGGTCATCGGCGCTGCGAGCTTCAGTTCGGCCGCTGCATCCTGCGCCTTGCGGGCGGCGATGCGGGCGGAGTCGACGCGGCTCATCTGACCGGCACCGATGCCGACGGTGGCGAGGTCCTTGGCGTAGATGATGGTGTTGGACTTGACGTGCTTGCCGACGCGGAACGCGAACTTCAGGTCGCGTAGCTCGGCTTCGGTCGGCTGCCGCTTGGTGACGACCTTCAGCGCCATGTCATCGACCACCGCGTTGTCGCGGCTCTGCACCAAGAGGCCGCCGGCGACGGTCTTGTAGGTCAGGCCGTTGGTGCGCGGATCGGGCAGCGCGCCCGCCAGCAGTAGCCGCAGATTCTTCTTCGCCGCGACGATCGCGATCGCTTCGTCGGTGGCGTCGGGCGCGATGATCACTTCGGTGAAGATCTCGGTGATGGCGCGCGCGGCTTCCGCATCGAGGGTGCGGTTGAGCGCCACGATGCCGCCGAACGCCGACACCGAATCGCAAGCCAGCGCCTTGCGATAGGCATCGAGCAGGCTCGCGCCTTCGGCGACGCCGCAGGGGTTGGCGTGCTTGACGATGACGCAGGCCGCGGCGCGCTTGGCATCGAACTCGCCGACGCACTCATAGGCGGCGTCGGTGTCGTTGATGTTGTTGTAGGACAGCTCCTTGCCCTGCACCTGGCGTGCGGTGGCAACGCCTGGACGCTTCTCCGGGGTGGCGTAGAACGCTGCGGTCTGATGCGGGTTTTCGCCGTAGCGCAGCGACTGGATCAGCCGGCCGCCGATGGCGCGGAAGTCCGGCGCATCGGTTTTGAGCTGCAGCGCGAACCAGTTGGAGATCGCCGCGTCGTAAGCCGCGGTGCGCGCATAGGCCTTGGCGGCGAGGCGGCGGCGGAGGGTGAGCGTGGTCGCGCCATTGTTGGCCGCGAGCTCGTCGAGCACCGGCTGATAATCGCTGGCTTCGACCACCACGGCGACGTCGTCGTGGTTCTTGGCCGCAGCGCGGATCATCGCCGGACCGCCGATGTCGATGTTCTCGATGCAGTCTTCGTAGGATGCGCCCTTATCGACGGTCGCCTCGAACGGATACAGGTTGACGACGAGCAGGTCGATCTGCGCGATACCATGCTCGGCCATCGCGTTCTTGTGCTCGGCATTGTCGCGGATCGCCAGCAGGCCGCCATGCACCTTCGGATGCAGCGTCTTGACGCGGCCATCCATCATCTCGGGAAAGCCGGTGAGGTCGGAGACGTCCTTGACAGGGAGACCGGCCGCGGCGATCGCCTTGGCGGTGCCGCCGGTCGAAACCAGCTCGACGCCGTGGCTGGCGAGCGCACGGGCGAAATCAATCAGCCCGGTCTTATCGGAGACGGACAACAGGGCACGGGTGACGCGACGGGGATTCTGGGTCATGGGGCACGATCTTCTGTTGGAAGGAAAGCTATGCCCAGGCGCGCGGCAGATACGTCCCGCGCTTCCCGATGGTGCTCCATCCTAACGTCGCCAGTCGCGCGAGGCGTGGGTTCGGTAGCAGTTTTCGCCGGCCGCCACAACGGCGACCAAGGTCGCTCAGAATTGCGGATTTGGCGGGTTTTGTCGGCGAACCGCTGTCCCTCATCGTCGGAAAGACGCTTCAGAGCGGCAGTTCCGGCTCGCGGCGGGCGGCACGGCGGGCGCTGGTGGTCTGCGGCGAGGCATTGGAGCGGATCAGGCTCCAGCGCACGTTCGGCGCCTCGATCGAATTCTGCCGGATCACGATCTGGGTCGAGCGCCGCGGCCCGTCATTGCCGGCCAGGAACACGCTCTCTTCGAGATCGACTTTGTCGTCGGCCGCTTCGAAGGTCCAGACTTCGCGATTGGGCAGCACCAGCATCACGCCGCGGGCATCGTGCAAACGGCTGGCCTTGACCAGCGGGTGCAGGTGGAAGCGCACGGCGTAATCGGCCTGCGCAGCGCGGTGGCGGCCGCCCTGCACGGGAGTGAGGCTGTCCTCGCCGTCGACCCGGCTGCCGTCGTGCTTCACCATCAAGACCCGCCGATGCAGCACGCCGAACTTGTCGCGGTAGCCGTCGTGCGACGTCGTCAGCAGCACGCCGCCGGCAACTTCTTCGCGGCGGTTCTCGACCTGACGCGGCCCGCCGACCACCGGCGCGCCGTGCAGGAAGCGCTTCATCGCCGAGCGCTCGACGAAGCTGCACGACGAGGTATCGTGGCAGGTGACGGTGGAGTGCGCCACCGTGGAGCGGGCAAAACCGCGCCAGCTCTCGCGATTGGTGGTCGGCATGCCGCTGTTGATCACGATCCGGCAATTGCCCGACGACAGTTCGAACGACAGACAGCCGGCATGCGCCTCCTGGCTGACATTGGCGGGCGGCGGCGTGCCGGCATCGGC
This sequence comes from Rhodopseudomonas sp. WA056, assembly GCF_010906995.1. Lineage (NCBI taxonomy): Bacteria > Pseudomonadati > Pseudomonadota > Alphaproteobacteria > Hyphomicrobiales > Nitrobacteraceae > Rhodopseudomonas > Rhodopseudomonas sp. WA056. The sequence goes on from NZ_QPFS01000056.1 coordinate 10,581, forward strand.
GATCACCAGCGTGGTGCCGGCGTCGATCCGCTGGTAGCCGGAATGCGGCATGCTGGCGAGCGGCGTGCCCTGGCTGTCGTCATAGGCGAGCAGCGTCGCCAAGAGATCGGACGGCGTCGCGCTCATGCCGTTGAACAGCGCGAAATTGCCGTCGCCATGGCGGAAGAACCGCAGCATCGGCATCATCCGGTCGATCGCGTTCAGCAGCGCCGGCGGCGGCGCGATGTTGCGGGCCGCAAAGGTCTGGCGCAGCGGCAAAAGGTCGATCAACAATTCGATCAGCGCCCCCGGATTGCGCGAGATGTGGCCGCCGTCCGGCAGGACCTGACGCTGCAGCTCGTCCGACAGCTTCTTGGTGGCTCCGCGGATCTGCCGCGCCTGGTTGGCGAGGCACAGCGACGCGTAGCACAGCGCGATCAGCACCTGCAGCCGCGGCACGCCGTCCTGCACGTCGAGCAGTGCGTAGCGCAACGCGCGGATTTCGCGGGTCAGGCCGCGCAGGTAACGGCGATAGAACTTGCCGTCGGTGTCGGACAGCACCAGCGGCGCCTGGGACAGCAGCGAGATCACCCGCCGCGCCAGCACGTCCGGCCGCCGGCCCACCGGGCCGGTGCGCGACATGTTGCTGAGCCAGTCGTCGACCAGCGAGCGGGCGTTGGCGCGGGTGATCGCGGTGTCGGCGGCGCGCAGGTGGCGCAGCCAGCCGAAGCCGAGCAGCGCGGCTTCCCAGTCGTCGGAAGGCGGTTCGAGATCGAAGATCGAGCGGCCGTGGCAGGTGACGATCTTGCCGGCGAACACGAAGCGGCCGGCATAGATTTCGGCGGCGCGAGTTGCATCCGCGGTGCGCAGATCGTGCGGCGCGATGATCAGACGGTCGGTGCGGCCTGGCCACAACCGGGTCAACGCCACCGAGCCGCTGGAGGCGCGCGCCATCACGGTCCGCGCGAAGCGGCCCATGACCAGGGTCGAAATCCGTCTGCGGGGCGCGGCCGACACCTGCGCTAAAACCCCGGATCGTTGGTACGCATCACGTTGCTGCCCTCTGCGGACGGCCGACGTCAGATCGCGCAAGACGTCGGACAAACGTCCAGTCCGGTACAGCTTCGACTGAAACGGCTCTGCAGACATGCGCGCAGCGGAGACGAAAGATCGTTCTGAACCAAAGCAACCTCAAGTTAACGAAAATTCGTTGCGAATCCTTTTAATCTGGAATTGGGCTTCACACACCCTGGCGATAGGCGAATGTGGACGGGCGCTGCTGCGCCACGCTCGACAGCCAGATAATTTTCAATAATTACAACGACTTCATCAGCCGCGCGGCATAGAAGCCGTCGAGCCCCGCAAGCCGCGGATCACTGTGCGGCAGGTGGCACGGCAGGGTGCGCAACGCGCCGTCTGCGGTGACGATTTCGGTGAGGCCTGCGACTTCGGCCGGATCGATCGGCTGCCGCCGCATCGACGGCTCGGCGGCGAGCAGCGCGGCGATCGCCTGTTCGCCCTCCTCCGGCTCGAGCGAACAGGTGCAATAAACCAGCGTACCGCCGGGCCGCAGCAGCGACGCCGCCTTCTTCAACAGCCGATTCTGAACCGCGGCGAGCGCGCCGATGTCGCTCTCCTGCTTCAGCCAAGCAACGTCGGGATGCCGCCGGATCGTGCCGGTCGAGGCGCACGGCGCGTCGATCAGCACCGCGTCGAACTCGGCGGTCGCATCGCCCCGCCATTCGGCCGCATCGGCGACGCCGGTTTCGACCTCGAGCGACAGCCGCGCCAGATTTTCGCGCAGCCGCGCGACTCGTGCCGGCGAGCGATCGATCGCGGTGACCCGGGCACCGGCGGCAGCGAGCTGCGCCGTCTTGCCGCCGGGCGCGGCACAAAGGTCGGCGACGCTCTTGCCGGTGATATCCCCGAACAGCCTTGCCGGCAGTGCCGCGGCTGCGTCCTGCACCCACCACTGGCCTTCATCAAAGCCCGGCAGCATCCGCACCGACCCCTGCAGCAGCGTGCGCACGGTGCCGGTCGGCAGCACCTCGCCGTGGAGCCGCGCGGCCCAATGCGCAGCTTCGGATTTAACCGTCAGGTCGAGCGACGGCTCGTGGCTGATCGCCTGCGCGATCGCCCGCGCGGTTTCTGCGCCATAGTGCGCGCTCCAGCGCGCCAGCAGCCATTGCGGCACGTCGGGCGTGCCGGCCGCCAGTTCCTCGACCAACGGCTGGGCTTCGCGCGCGCAGCGGCGCAGCACGGCGTTGACGAGACCGGCATACTTGGCGGCGCGACGGTCGGATTGCACCAGCCGCACCGACAGATCGACGGCAGCATGATCCGGCACGTCCATCCAGAGGATTTGCGCCGCGCCGATCAAAAGAGCGCTCTTGGCGCGCGGCGCATCGGTCGGCACACCGCGGTCGAGCAACCTGGCCAGCAGACCTTCCAGCGTTCCGAGCCGGCGCAGGATCGTGGCGACCAGCCGGCGCATCAGTGCACGGTCGCGATCCGACAGCGTCTTCAGGCCCGGATGCGCAGCCGGGCCTTCGAGCTGGTCGTCGAGCATGCGGCGCTTCTGCAGCACGCCGTCAAGAATGTCCGCGGCAATGCGGCGCGCAGCGAGGCCGGGCACCTCGGAAGCTTGGGCGAATCTTGGAGCAGGCATGGATTGAGGGTATCACAGCAGGAGGAGAGACGCCGCGCGAGGCCGCGCGCTGGTCTGCCGTGGATGGCAGTCGAATATGCCAAATGTAAGAATCGCCCCCGCGCCTTGCGACGACGGTGGCCTGCGCCCTGCGCGATGAAGAAAGGCGTCAGCCGATGACACAACCCGATCCGAAGTCCGCCCCGACGGATGCCGCCCCGCCGCGTAAGGATCTCCCCGAAGCGGCCAAGCGCGCCCTCGCCGAAGCCGAAGCCCGCCGCGTCGAGGCCGCCCGCTACGCCGAAGCGCGCGCCAAGGAAGTCCAGGGTCCGAAGGGTCCCGAGCCCACCCGCTACGGCGACTGGGAAGTCAAAGGCATCGCATCGGATTTCTGAGGCCCGCAAGACGCTGGACGATACGCAATCGATGACTGCAGCCGGTTCCGGCGGATCCTCCCGACTCAGATTGTCGTAGGCATATGTCCCGATATCCGAGAACGAATCCGGTTCGGATTTCGCGGTTGCCCTGGCGTAGCCGGCTGTGGCCGTGGATATTCGTGCTTGGGGTCGCGGCCGGTACGATGCTGCCGGCTCGGCATTGGCTGCATCTGCCCTGGTCGAAGGCCCCGGAATCAGAGGCTGTCGACAACGACAGCGAGACGGTGTGGCGGCGGGCCGGCAATCCGACCGTCCGGCATCCGGTCGAGGTGCTGTATACGATCGACGGCGACACCTTCGATGCGCGGGTATTTCTGTGGCCGGGGCAAGCGCTGCGGACACGCGTGCGGCTGCGCGGCATTGATGCACCGGAGCTGAAGGCGCAGTGCGCTCAGGAAGCCAGAATGGCCACGGCCGCCGCCGAGGCGCTTCGCCGGCTGCTCGCCGAGGGCGAGGTCACGATCTACAACATCGGACCCGACAAATATCAGGGCCGTGTCGTGGCGAACGTCGCCACCAAACGCACCGCCAATGTGTCGAGCGCGCTGCTCGACGGCGGCTACGCTCGCACCTATGGAGGGGGGCATCGCAATGGCTGGTGCGACGGCCGCTGATCGCAAGGCCGATGTTCAGCCCCCTGCAGCGAGCTTCGGCGAGCCGGCGAGATCGAAATCCGCCTCAGCCTCGGCGATTTGCGGCGTCAGCGACGGCGCCGCTTCGGTATCATCCAACGGCGGCGCGAAATGACCGTCATTGTCCGCGGCCGGTTTCGGTTTGTCGGCCCAATGCAGCGCCGTGTAGTCGAAGCCGTTGACGATGGTCGGCTTCACCACCTCGAAATACGGCGAGATGTCGAAGTCGCGCGGCATGTACAGCGACGAATGCCGGATGTGCAGGATCTCGCGGCGGGCCGCCCGGCTGCCCGCCCTGGTGATCTTCGGCAGGATCGGATAGCGCACCGCCTCGAATGCCTGGGCGATCAGGGCCGAACAGATGATCTTGGTCGGGTCGCCGGAGCCGAGCGCGATCATCCGGCGGCGCCAGCGCTGCGGCAGAGGCAGCGGCACCAGATAGCGCATCAGGTCGAGGATGTTCTTGGTGTCGTAGCCGAAGCCGATCCGATTGATGGCGTAGCGGCACACCGTGTGACGGTCCTCATAGGACAGGCCGACCGGGCGGCACACCCGGGTGTGATAGGCCAGATGGCGCGACAGCGGCGACGAACTGACGCCCTCGCCGATATTGGCCTCGACCAGGACATGCGGCTCGCCATCCGGCTCCGCGACGCCGTCGATCGGCCCGACATAGACCGCAGCGTGCGACCAGGTCGATTGCGTCAGATACTTGATGATGCCGGCGATCCGGCTGTTGCCCTCGACCAGCAGAACGTCGCCGGGCTGCATGATGCTGCGCAGATGGTCGGGATCGCTCGGGGTGAACGGCTCGTAGCCCGGCTCTTCCTTCTGCAAGTAGCTGGCGATCAGCTTGCCGATCGTCTCGAGCACCACACCCATTGCTACGTTCCTGCAGGATCATTGTTGCGACATCGTCACATCGCGTTCGTCGCTGATCGTCGAGAAAAGCCGTTGCAGTTTGGTTCACTTGGTTCCCCGCACGGTTACGCATCGTTCACCACGAACGGTTGCCGGCCGGAAACGATTCCGGCAAGCTGACCGGGTCGGCCGGCCCTGCGGCACCGCCAAACCAGTCGACGGACGACGCAAAACGCGACGGAGTTCAACACATTGATCACAGTCGCGAGATGCCTTGCCGTCGCCCCTCGGGACATTCGCCACGCCGACCACCGGAAGCCGCGCAGGTCGATCGTCCCCTCTGCCGCCAAGTTTTCGGAAACCATGCCATGACGATTTCGCGACGCAGCCTGCTCGAGGGGCTGCTCGGCGCCACTGCCGGCCTCGCATTGCTGCCCGTGTTGGGGGGGCGGGCGAACGCCGCTCTGCCGCGCGAGGCGGAGGTCGTTGTGGTCGGCGCCGGCGCCGCCGGGATCGCGGCGGCACGGCGGCTCGTGGCGGCCGGCCGCAAGGTGATCGTGGTCGAGGCCGCCTCGGAGATCGGCGGTCGCTGCGTGACCGATACCACAAGCTTCGCAGCGCCGTTCGACCGCGGCGCGCGCTGGCTGCACAATCCCGACGGTAACCCGCTGGTCCGGCTGGCGCGCAGCTCCGGCTTCGCGGTGACGCCGGTCGCCCCCGGCCAGAAGGTCAGGATCGGTCGCCGCAACGCCCGCTCGCGCGAGACCGAGGATTTTCTCGCGGCCTTCGTCCGTGCCAGCCGCGCCATCAGCGAGGCGTCGCGCGGCAAGACCGACATCTCCTGCGCCGCGGCGCTACCGAAAGATCTCGGCGATTGGGCGGCGACGATCGAATATGTGCTGGGCCCCGCGACAACCAGTAAGGACCTGCGCGCGCTGTCGGCGATGGACACCGCGCGGACGCTGGACCGCACCGCTCTGCTCGGCTGCCCGCAGGGCGTCGGCAGCCTGCTGACTCAGCTCGCATCCTCACTGCCGATTGCGCTGTCGACGCCGGTCAAACGAATCGTGTGGAGCGGGCGCGACCTCGCGGTCGAAACCACAGCCGGCCGGATCGGCGCGCGCGCCATCATCGTCACCGCGTCGACCAATGTGCTGACCTCGGGCAATCTGGCGTTCTCCCCCGAACTGCCGAAACGACAGCTCGACGCCGCCGCTCGCCTGAGCCTCGGCAGCACCGATCGCGTCGCGCTGCAATTCAAAGGTAACCCGCTCGGACTGTCACGCGACGAGACCATCATCGAACGCGCAGACGACATCCGCACCGCGACGCTGGTGGGCAATATCGGCGGCACCTCGCTGTGCACCGTCGACGTCGCCGGCTCGTTCGGGCGCCAGCTCGCCGCGCAGGGCGAAGCCGCGATGCAGGATTTCGCGATCGAATGGCTCGGCAAGCTGTTCGGCAGCGACATCGCCGGCGTCGTCGAACGCAAGGCGGTGACGCGCTGGAACGAGATGCCTTACGTGATGGGCGCGATGTCGGCGGCGGAGCCCGGCGGCCAGCCGTCGCGCAAGGTGCTGGGCGAGCCGCTCGGCAATCTGTTCTTTGCCGGTGAAGCGACCCACGAAACGCTGTTCGGCACGGTGCAGGGCGCCTGGGAATCCGGCGAGCGCGCCGCAGACGCTGCGCTGAAAAAGATCGGCGCCGTCAAGGAGCCCGCGCCGGAGAAGCCCGCACGCAAACAGAAGCCGCGGCGCGAACCGCAGCGTCAGCGCGAGCAGCGCCCGCCCGCCACCGCGAGCGGCACGCCGTCGTGGTGGCGCTGAGCGGCCTCAGCCGCGCAGGCTGCCGCCGGTCTTCTTGGTGACTTCCGCCACGATCTTGGCCGCGACCGCCTCGATCTCCTGATCGGTCATGGTCTTGTCGCGCGGCTGCAACGTCACGGCGATCGCCACCGACTTCTTGTCGGGGTCGATGCCCTTGCCCTCATAGACGTCGAACACGCTGACCGATGTGATCAGCTTCTTGTCGACGCCCTGCGCGGCACGGACGATGTCGGCCACCCCGACCTTACGATCGACAATGAAGGCGAAGTCGCGCGACACCGGGTGGAACGCGGACAATTCCAGCGCCGGCTTGGCGCGGGTCGGCCGCTGCTTCGGATCGGGGATCTTCTCCAGCATCACTTCGAACGCCACCAGCGGACCGTCGGCACCGAGCTGTTCGAGCACCCGCGGATGCAATTCGCCGAAGTAACCAAGCACGTTCTGCGGCCCGATCTGGATCGCGCCGGAGCGGCCCGGATGCAGCCAGGCCGGCAGCTTGCCCGTCGCGATCTGCAGACCCGCCATCGGTGCGCCGGCCGCAGCCAGCACCGCGAACGCATCGGCCTTGGCGTCCAGCGCGGTCGCCTGCGCCGAGCCCGACCAATGCCGGCCAATGCCTGCGGAAGAGGCGACGCCGCGGCGGACACCGCTGGCGGCCATAAACTGGTCCTGCGGCCGGTCGCCCTTGAACACCTGCCCGACCTCGAACAGCGCCAGATCGGGCGAGCCACGATCGGCGTTGGCCTGCGCGGCAGCAATCAGCCCGGGCAACAGACTCGGCCGCATGTCGGACAGATCGGATGCGATCGGATTGGCCAGAGCCAGTTCCGGCTGGCCGCCGCCGAACGCTTCGGCGAACGGCTTGGAAATGAACGACCAGGTCACCGCCTCGGTCAGGCCGCGGGCCGCCAGCGCGCGCTTGGCGCGGCGGGTGCGGTTCTGGATCTGGGTGAGCACCGGCTTGCGCGGAGCATCGCCACGCTCGAACGGCGTCAGCGGCACCTTTTCGACGCCCACGATGCGAACGACTTCTTCGACGAGGTCCGCCTTGCCGTGAACGTCGCTGCGCCACGAAGGCACTGCGACCTTCACCACCGGTCCCTGGCCGGCGACCACGAAGCCGAGACGGGTCAGGATGCGACGAACCTCGACCAGCGGCACTTCGATGCCGGCAAGCCGCTTCACCTCGGCGAGCGGGAAGTCGATAATCTTGTCGTCGGCGAACGGATTGCCGACCACCACGACCTCGGACGGCGTGCCGCCACAGAACTCCATCACCAGCTTAGTGGCGAGTTCGAGCCCCGGCAGCATGAAGGCCGGATCGACGCCGCGCTCGAAGCGGTAGCGCGCATCGGTGTTGATGCCGAGCTTGCGGCCGCTTTGCGCGATGTTGATCTCGTTCCACAGAGCCGATTCGATCAGCACATCGGTGGTGTCGGCCGAGCAGCCTGACAGCTCACCGCCCATGATACCGGCGAGCGACTCGACGCCGTGATCGTCGGCGATGACGCAGACCGACGAATCCAGCGAGTAGGTGCGGCCGTCGAGCGCCAGCAGCGTCTCCCCATCTTTGGCGCGGCGCACCACCAGATTGCCCTTCACCTTGGCGGCGTCGAACACGTGCAGCGGGCGCGAGCGATCGAATGTCAGGTAGTTGGTGATGTCGACCAGCGCGTTGATCGGGCGCAGTCCGATCGCGGCGAGGCGCTTCTGCAGCCATTCCGGCGACGGGCCGTTCTTGACTCCCTTCACCAGCCGCAGCGCGAAGCCGGGGCACAGCTTGCTGTCCTCGACCGTGACATTGACCGGGCATGGAAATTCGCCGGGGATCTGCTTGATGCCCGGATCCTTGAACTTGCCCATGTCGGCGGCGGCGAGATCGCGCGCGATGCCGTGCACGCCGGCGCAGTCCTGCCGGTTCGGCGTGAGATTGATGTCCAGCACCGGATCGCCGAGCCCGGCCCAGGCGGCATAAGGCGTTCCGACCGGCGCATCGGCCGGCAGCTCGATGATGCCGTCGTGATCCTCGGAGATTTCCAGCTCGGCCGCCGAGCACAGCATGCCACGGCTTTCAACGCCGCGAATATTGCCGACGCCGAGCGTGATGTTCTTGCCCGGAATGTAGGTGCCGGGCGGCGAGAACACGGTGACGAGGCCGGCACGCGCATTCGGCGCGCCGCACACCACCTGCACCGGCGCAGCCCCGTCACCGACGTCGACGGTGCAGACCTGCAGCTTGTCGGCGTTGGGATGTTTCTCGGCGGTCAGCACCTTGGCGATGGTGAACGGCGCCAGCGCCTTGGCCTTGTCTTCGATGCCCTCGACTTCGAGCCCGATCATGGTGAGCTTATCGGCGAGCTTCTCGAGCGGCTCGTCGGTGTCGAGATGATCTTTCAGCCAGGAGAGGGTGAGCTTCATCGGTTGTTACTTCCGTCTGGCAGCGCGGAACGACGCGCCGTGCTGAATCGTCGAAACGGTGCCCGCGTCGCCCTCACCCCACCCCTCTCCCGCAAGCGGGAGAGGGAGCAGGCCGTGCCGAATGGTGAGGCCGTGCGAATGCATCTACTCATCGCCTTGGTTGTTCGCGGCACCCGCATCGGAGCGAGGCTTCGCCGCGCGCTCGGCGCGCCCCCTCTCCCGCTTGCGGGAGCGGGTTGGGGTGAGGGCTCTTGCCGCAAGCACGTCTGCAATGCTCTGCAACACCCCGGCTCGATTAGTCATGACTTCATGATTGCTGAAGCGGATCACGTGAAACCCGCGCGCCTCGATCGCGGCCGTGCGGGCCGCGTCCGCCCGTTCTGCCTCGTCGGCAAAATGCTGATCACCGTCGAGTTCGACCACCAGTTTTTTCGCGTGGCAAGCGAAGTCGGCGATGTACGGCCCGATCGGCACCTGGCGCTTGAACGAGAAGCCGTTGAGGCGCTTGTCGCGCAGCTCGCCCCACATCAACCGCTCGGCATCGGTGGATTTCTTGCGCAGCTCGCGCGCGTGGCGGCGCTGGCTCGGGGAGACGTTCCAGCTCGCCTGCTTCGGATCGTCCATGGCGATCTCCGTACCCGCGTCGCCCTCACCCCAACCCTCTCCCGCAAGCGGGAGAGGGAGTTCGCCGTGCCGGGTTGCGAGGGCTTCAATCATCTCAAAAACTTATCATCTCAATTACTGACGCCCGCGTTCAGGCAATGAGCGCCCGTAGTCGCGGCCTGCCCCCTCTCCCGCTTGCGGGAGAGGGCTGGGGTGAGGGCACTTGCGCCGAGCACCGCGCCAGCGCACGTCCAACTCACGAACTCAATCCCCCCGCCAGCGTCGGGATGTCGAGCGGCTTGAAGCCGTAGTGATTGAGCCAGCGCACGTCGGCTTCGAACAACTGCCGCAGGTCGCTCATGCCGTATTTCAACATCGCGATGCGATCGATGCCCATGCCCCAGGCGAAGCCCTGATACTCGTCCGGATCGAGGCCGCAGGCGGTCAGCACGTTGGGGTGGACCATGCCGCAGCCGAGAATCTCCAGCCAATCCTCGCCTTCGCCGAACCGGATCTCGTCCTTGCCGCGGCGGCACTGGATGTCGACTTCCAGCGACGGCTCGGTGAACGGGAAGAACGACGGCCGGAACCGCATATTGACGTTGTCGACCTCGAAGAACGCCTTGCAGAACTCGTGCAGGATCCACTTCAGGTGGCCGAGATGGCTGCCCTTGTCGATCACCAGGCCTTCGACCTGATGGAACATCGGCGTGTGGGTCTGGTCACTGTCACTGCGATAGGTGCGGCCGGGACAGATCACCCGGATCGGCGGCTTCTGGCTCAGCATGGTCCGCACCTGCACCGGCGAGGTGTGGGTACGGAGCAACAGGCGCGAGCCGTCTTCCTTCGGGTTGAAATAGAAGGTGTCGTGCATCTCCCGGGCCGGATGACCTTCGGGGAAATTCAGCTTGGTGAAGTTGTAGTCGTCGGTCTCGATGTCCGGACCTTCGGCGATCGCAAAGCCCATGTCGGCGAAGATCGCGGTGAGTTCGTCCCAGACCTGACTGAGCGGATGCAGCCGGCCGGCTTCGGCCGACGGCTCACGCATCGGCAGCGTGACGTCGATCGTTTCGGCCGCGAGCTTGGCGTCGAGCGCGGCGGCCTTCAGCACGTCGCGGCGGGCGGCCAGCGCTTGCGTCACCGCGTCCTTGGCAAGGTTGATCGCCGCACCTTCTGTCTTGCGCTGCTCGGGGTCCATCTTGCCGAGCGTGGCGAGCAGCGCCGAGATCGAGCCCTTCTTGCCGAGCGCTCCGACGCGGACCGCTTCCAGCGCGGCCTCGTCGGAGGCGGCGGCGATGTCGGCGAGGATTTGGGATTGGAGGTCTTGAAGGTTCGACATGGCGAAGCCACTCCCCAATGTAGTCATGCCCGGGCGTGACCCGGGCATCCATCGCGCTTGAAAGATGGATCGCCGGATCAAGTCCGGCGATGACGATCAACCCGGTGGCGGGCCTCAGGCTGCGAGCGCAGCCTTGGCCTTCTCGGCGATCGCCTGGAACGCCGCCGGCTCGTTGATCGCGAGGTCGGACAGCACCTTGCGGTCGACGACGATGCCGGACTTGGCGAGGCCGTTGATGAACACACTGTAGGTCATGCCGAGCGGGCGCACCGCGGCATTGAGGCGCTGGATCCACAGCGCGCGGAACGTCCGCTTCTTGCGCTTGCGATCCCGGAACGCGTACTGACCGGCCTTGTCGACGGCGGCCTTGGCGGTGCGGATCGTGTTCTTGCGGCGACCGCGATAGCCCTTGGCGAGCTTGTAGACCTTCTTATGCTTGGCGTGAGCCGTCACACCACGTTTGACGCGAGCCATGACTGATCTCCTTCATCTGAATTGGGTGTTGCTTGGCCGCGCGGACGCGGCTCGATGATGAGGTTGCCGCGCGCATGCGCGGCCAGAACGGTCAGGCGTTCGGCAAGAAGTACTTCTTGATGTTGTCGCCGTCGGTCTTGAAGATCACGCGGGTGCCGCGAAGCTGGCGGATCTGCTTCTTGGTGCGCTTGATCATGCCGTGGCGCTTGCCGCGCTGGGCGGACACCACCTTGCCGGTGGCGGTGACTTTGAAGCGCTTTTTGGCGCCCGATTTGGTCTTCAACTTGGGCATTTGGCTCTCCTTTGCCACGCGCGAAAAGCGCCCCGAGGGCGCTCTGCGGCGGCGGACATGCTCGTTAGAGCGTTGAAATTGTGCGACAAACCCCGAAAATGGAGCGATCGACACGGCCATCGCCACGGCAGCCCTTGATCAGCCGGGCGACGAAGGCTGCGCTTATGGCAGAGCGGAGGCCGATTGGCAACGTGTAAAGCCGGAGCTCCAGGCGGCAGCCGGGCAGACTCGGAACTGGGCAGCACGCGCAACAGACCGCCCCAAGGAAAAAGGCCCGCCAGATCGACCGGCGGGCCCTTTTTCGCTCTGAAATCGAAACCCGGATCCGCGTCAGCGCGGCGCCAGCACCATCACGACCTGTCGGCCTTCGAAGCGGGCGTCCTGCTCGACTTTCGCGATTTCGGCGACATCGTTCTTCACCTTTTCGAGCAGCTTGGTGCCGATCTCCTGGTGAGCCATCTCGCGTCCCCGATAGCGCAAGGTAATCTTGACCTTGTCGCCTTCCTCGAAGAAGCGCAGCATCGCCTTCATCTTCACGTCGTAGTCGTGATCGTCGATCATCGGGCGGAGCTTGATCTCCTTGATCTCGACGATCTTCTGCTTTTTGCGCGCCTCGGCGGCCTTCTTCTGCGCCGAATACTTGTACTTGCCGTAGTCCATGATCTTGCAGACCGGCGGCGACGAGGTCGGCGAAATCTCCACCAGATCCATGCCTGCATCCATTGCCATCTTGATCGCGACAATGGTCTCGACCTTGCCCTGGTTCACACCGGTCTGGTCGATAAGCTGGATCTCGAAATTGCGGATTTCATCGTTGGTGCGCGGCCCGTCCTTGGCTACGGGGGGCGGCGCTCTGTTGGGGCGGCGAATGGGTGCTTCTCCACACTTGTGAACGTTGACGGCGAACGATGGATCGAGGCAGAACGGCTGCTAATCGGATCACGCACTTCATATAGGTCGAAGCGCGACCGGATGCAAAACCATCCCGCGCGTCGATAACGGGTCAATGCCCTTCTGATCCGTGCGCAGTGTGGCGGAAGAACCGCCTGCCGGCAAGCCGACTTCCGCATAACCGAAATCGGACACCTCGCCGCGCGGCCCGTCATACCACGCTCCGCCACGTTAAGGCGCCCGGCATTGACGACGCCTCGGTGCGTACTGCAAACCAACCGGGCAACGAGGTTGTTGATCCATGACAAATTCTTCCGTCACCGAACCGGAGTTCGTCACCGTCGGCGACGGTGGCGCGGCGCGCCAGATCGCGGTCCGGGCCCGACCAGGTGCCTCCCCCGGCCTGTTCTGGCTCGGCGGATTCAACTCCGACATGACCGGGACCAAGGCGTCCGCCCTCGACCAATGGGCCGAAGCCCGGGGCAGGGCCTGCGTCCGGTTCGACTATTCCGGCCACGGCGAGTCGTCAGGCGTTTTCGCCGAGGGCACGATCGGCCGCTGGCTTGAGGAAAGCCTGGCGGTGTTCGACGCGTTCTGCCGCGGCCCGCAGATCGTGGTCGGCTCCTCGATGGGAGGCTGGATGGCGCTGCTGCTGGCGCGCGCACTGCGCCGCCGCGGGGGCGAGGCGGCCGCGAATCTGGCCGGGCTGGTGCTGATCGCGCCGGCACCGGACTTCACCGAAGCGTTGATGTGGAAGGGGTTTTCGCCCGAGATCCGCGCCGAGATCGAGACCAGGGGGGTGTGGCTTCGGCCCTCCGAGTACGGCGAACCATATCCGATCACCAGAGCGCTGATCGAAGACGGCCGCAATCATCTCGTGCTCGGCGGCATGATCGAGGTCGGCTGCCCGGTGCGCATCCTGCAAGGCAAGCAGGACGAAGACGTGCCGTGGCGCCACGCCTTCGAACTGGCCGAACGATTGCCGACCGACGATGTGGTGCTGACCATGATCCAGGACGGCGACCACCGTCTCAGCCGCCCGCAGGACATCACCCGGATGCTGGCGGCGGTCGAGGAGATTGGCTGACGGCGTCCCATTCCGTCCGCACCCCCTCATCCGCCTCGTCGGCGAGATGTGCCGCACTCAGTGCCGCGAACTGGTCAGGCGGTAGAAGCTGCGCCAGCGCCCACACCGCCGCCCCGCGGATCACCGGATTGGGGTCGGTGAGCAGCCGCTCGGCCTCCGGCGCGAACCCGGCGTCCCCCGAATTACCGATCGCGATCAGCACGTTGCGGATGAAGCGATCACGGCCGACGCGCTTCACCGGCGACTTGGTGAACAGCGCACGGAACGATGGATCGTCGAGCCGCACCAATTCGCCGAGCTCCGGCGCCCGCAGCCCCTGCCGGGCGGCGAGCTTCGCCTCACGCCCCGCCTGAGCGAACTTGTTCCATGGGCACGCCGCGAGGCAATCGTCGCAGCCGTAGATCCGGTTGCCGAGACGGGCGCGGAATTCGCGCGGGATCGGACCTTTGTGCTCGATCGTCAGATACGAGATGCAGCGCCGGGCATCGAGCCGGTACGGCGCCGGAAACGCGGCGGTCGGGCAGGCATCAAGGCAGGCGCGGCACGAGCCGCAATGATCGCGCTCGGCCGCGTCCCGCGGCAGATCGAGCGTGGTGAACACCGCGCCGAGAAACATCCAGGAGCCGCGGCCAGTCGACACCAGATTGGTGTGTTTGCCCTGCCAGCCGAGACCTGCGGCCTGCGCCAGCGGCTTTTCCATCACCGCGGCAGTATCGATGAACACCTTCACGTCGCCGCCGGCAGTGGCGACCAGCCAGCGCGCGAACTGCTTCAGCCGGGCCTTGATCACGTCGTGATAATCGTCGCCTTGCGCATAGACCGAGATCGCAGCGCGATCCTTCCGCGTCAGCACACCGCGCGGGTCGACATCCGGACCATAATTGAAGCCGAGCAGGATGACGCTTTGAACCTCGCCCCACATCACCCGGGGATCGGACCGCCGTTCAGGGCGATCGGCAAGCCAGGCCATCTCGCCGTGATAGCCGGCGTCGAGAAAGGCGCGCAGACGCGCCGGAGCTTCCGGAATCGAATCGGGGGCGCAGACGCCGAAGGCATCGAAACCGAGAGCGTAAGCCTGATCGGCGAGCTGCGCGCGCCAAGCAGCGCCGCCTCTTTGCGACTCCGAGGGGCCGGCAGCGGGGCTCAGAAATCCAGATCCACGTAGGTGCGCGAAGCCGGCACCCCCGCCAGCCATTCGCTCAGCAGCGGACGGAACGACGGGCGTGACTTGATCCGTGCGTACCAGGCCTTTGCCGCCTCGTCCTCGATCCATGGCACGTCGCCCAGATAGTCGATCGCCGACAGATGCGCGGCTGCGGCGAGGTCTGCGTAAGTCATGCGATCCCCGGCGAGAAAGTTCCGGGTGCGCGCCAGCCAGCCGATATAGGCGAGATGGTAGCGCACATTGGCGTTGGCGGCACGGATCACGTCCATCGCCGGCGGACCGCCGCCATCTTCTTCGCTCATGAAGCGCTTGTAGATCCGCTCGGTCATCAGCGGGCCGGAGGCTTCCTCGAAGAACTTGTCGTTGAACCACGACAGCAGCCGCCGCACCTCGATACGCTCTGCGGTGGACTGCGGCAGCAGCCGGCGGTCACCGAGCTCGGGGCCGTGCACCTCGTCGAGAAACTCCGTGATCACTCCGGCGCCGGGAACCGGCGGCCGCCCCTCCGCGACCAGCACCGGCGTGGTTCCAGCCGGGTTCAGCGCCAGGAACGCGGTTCGACGCTCCCAGGACCGTTCCTCCACCAATCTGAGATCGAGACCATGTTCCCCGAGCGCAAGGCGGATGAACCGCGACAACGGGCAGAACGGGTGGTGGAAGAGGGTGTACATGCTGACCTAGATAGTTTCGAAGAGCTTAACAAACCGTGGCGGATCGCGCCGGACACGCCCTTCGTGCGGGCGCCAACCTAGTCGCATGCTGCGGCGAGGCAAGGCACCGAAGGTCGGATTTTTGCCGTTGCGGCATGGTGGGGAATAGGCCACAAGGTCCGGCCTCGCGGACGACCGATCCCTTTCAGCGGACGATTCCATGCTCACCGATATCATCAGAGCCGTCATTCTCGGGATCATCGAGGGTGTGACCGAATTCTTGCCGGTGTCATCTACGGGCCATCTGTTGCTGGCAGGACGGTTCTTCAATCTCGGCGAAGGCGATTTCTGGAAGTCCTTCGCCGTGCTGATTCAGCTCGGTGCGATCCTGGCGATTCTGGCGCTGTATTTCGTGAAATTGTGGCGAATCGCGCTCGGGATGTTCAGCGATC
Organism: Rhodopseudomonas sp. WA056; assembly: GCF_010906995.1. Classification (NCBI taxonomy): domain Bacteria; kingdom Pseudomonadati; phylum Pseudomonadota; class Alphaproteobacteria; order Hyphomicrobiales; family Nitrobacteraceae; genus Rhodopseudomonas; species Rhodopseudomonas sp. WA056. The sequence continues at coordinate 26,334 of NZ_QPFS01000056.1, forward strand.
CCGCCGCGCGTCGGTTCATGATCGGGGTGCTGCTGGCGTTTTTACCCGCCGCGGTGATTGGCGCCGCAGCCGGCGGCTACATCAAGCACTTCCTTTTCAATCCGTGGGTGGTGTGTTTCTCGCTGATCGTCGGCGGTGCGATCCTGTTGTGGGTCGACCAGCTCGAGCTGAAGCCGCGCTATCACGACGCGACGGCGTTCCCGCTGCGAACCTATTTCTATATCGGCTGCGCGCAATGCACCGCGATGATCCCCGGCGTGTCACGGTCCGGCGCCAGCATCGTCGCGGCGATGTTGCTCGGCACCGACAAGCGCTCAGCGGCCGAGTTCTCATTCTTCCTGGCGATTCCGACGATGCTGGGCGCCTTCGTGTACGATCTCTACAAGAGCCGCGGCGAGATGACCTTCGACAATCTCACCATCGTGGCGATCGGTTTCGTGGTGTCGTTCATCACCGCGATCATCGTGGTGAAGACCTTCCTGACCTACGTCACCCGCCACGGCTTCGAGCTGTTCGCGTGGTGGCGCGTGATCGTCGGCACGCTCGGCCTGATCGCGCTGGCGCTCGGGATGTAGCGATCGGCTCTCGGAGCCGAAATGCGGCGCCCGAAGACGCCGCGTTACGATTTGCTCACGCGGTCTTGCGCGCGAATTGCCCGGTCTTGCGGAACCGCCACAGATAGGACGGCACGACCGCCTGCATCGAATCGGGCTGGATGCCGAGACCCTGGAGGGTCAGGCCAGCCTTGGTGGCGGCTTCGGATACCACGTTGTCGACTTCCAGCATCCTCACCTGATCCGGCGTCAGCTTGAAGGCCCCCGGAGCGAATTGCAGCAGCATCGCCTGCAGGCTGGCGAGGCCGAACGGCAACGGCAGCAGCAGCGGCTTGCGGTCGGTGATTTGGAGGATGATGCGCATGATCTCGCGCATCGTCAGTACTTCGGGACCGCCGAGCTCGTAAACGGCGCCCGGCCTGGCCAGCCCATCGACCGCATCGGCGATCGCGGTCGCGACATCGCCGACATAGACCGGCTGCAACTTGGTGTCGGCGCCGACCAGCGGCAGCACCGGCGACATCCGCGCCAGCGCGGCGAATCGGTTGGTGAACTGGTCTTCCGGCCCGAACACCACCGAGGGCCGGAAGATCGTCGCCTGCGGCACCACTTCGTGCACGGCGCGCTCGCCGGCGGCCTTGCTGCGGGCATAACGCGCCGGCGAATCCGGATCGGCCCCGATCGCCGAGACGTGCACCATGCGGGCACCGACCGAAGCCGCCGCCTGCGCCACCGAGGCGGCGCCGCTGCCCTGCACCGCATCGAACTTCTGCGCACCGCCCTCGGCGAGGATGCCGACCAGATTGATCGCCACATGCGCACCGCGCATCGCCGCTGCGACCGATTCGGGAAAACGCAGATTCGCCTGCACGGCGTGGATCTGCCCGACCCGGCCGAGCGGCTGCAGATGGCCGGCGAGCTCCGGCCGCCGCACCGCGACCCGAATCCGGTAGTCGCGCCGCGCCAGCGCACTGACGATGTGCCGGCCGAGGAAGCCGGAGCCACCGAAAACCGTGACGAGCGTGTCGAGATTCGAAGTCATGCGGGCTGATCCTGATCGCGGAGGAGCGTCTTTTGACGTCCGGGAATTCGCGGACATTCTGGCGGTTTCGCGTTACGCCATCAACCTTTCGCTGTACAGCGGATTTGGTCAGCGGAAGGCATTTGACTTTTCCGTAACGCCTCCCTATCAAGCGCCCCGGGCCCAGGTGGCGGAATTGGTAGACGCGCTGGTTTCAGGTACCAGTGGGTAACACCGTGGAGGTTCGAGTCCTCTCCTGGGCACCATTGCCCACGCCCTTCTCCTCGCATCGGCATCTCCTTACAAAGTCATCGGTTCGAGACGTCCACCGCGAGGTGGCGCCGCCCCTCGCGTCGCGCGGATCGGGGCGATAGGTTGGGCGGCCGATTCGGGGCGTTCGGTGCCCTTTTCCATGGCCAAGGGTTTGCGACACATGACGATCCGCCTGCATCGCGGCGACCTGCCGGATCTTTCCCGCTATACGCATTCGGTGGCGATCGACACCGAAACGATGGGGCTGCATCCGCATCGCGACCGGCTGTGCGTGGTGCAATTGTCGAATGGCGACGGCAGCGCCGACGTGGTGCAGATCCCGCTAGGGGCGACCGATGCGCCGAACCTGAAGAAGTTGCTCGGCGATCCGGCCGTGGTGAAGATCTTTCACTTCGCCCGATTCGATCTGGCAGCGCTGTACAAGGCGTTCGGCGTGATGCCGCAGCCGGTGTACTGCACCAAGATCGCCTCGCGCCTGACCCGCACCTACACCGACCGGCATGGCTTGAAGGACCTGGTGCGCGAACTGCTCGGCATCGACCTGTCGAAGCAGCAGCAATCCAGCGACTGGGGCGCCGAGTCGCTCAGCGACGCCCAGCTTGCCTACGCCGCCTCCGACGTGCTGCACCTGCATGCGCTGCGCGACAAACTCGACACCATGCTGGCACGCGAAGGCCGCACCGATCTGGCGGCGGCCTGCTTCGGCTTCCTCCCGGTGCGCGCCCGGCTCGACCTCGATGGCTGGAGCGAAGAGGACATTTTCGCTCACTCGTAACCGGCAGGACGCATTGCGGACAGTCTCAGAGCCGTGTTCCGCGATCGCGCGCCGTGTTTCGGTCATACTCCTCGGCCTGATGGGGCCCTCGGTCCGATCGGCCGGCGTGGCCCTCCCGTGACGGGGCAATTAAGACTAGCTTAAGGATGTGTCGCAGACTGGAGGCGGCACCCGGCGGCGGCACTCCAAACCATGGAGTGCGCGGCTCCGTAATTGGCGCAAGACAACTTCGGGAGCAGCGGTGACGGCGGTCGAAATGTCGTCCTATCAGGCCGGAATGGAGGCGCGTTTCGCAGCAGCGGCGCGCCACAGCCGCTTGGTGCGAACCCTGCGGGTCGCGGTGCCGCTGGTGGTGGTGCTGTCGATGGCGGTGATCGTCGCGATCTCGATCTTCAACCCGTTCCGCTACCTGACGAATCTGCCGCTCGACATCGGCGATCTGGTGGTCTCCGGCACCAAGATCACGATGGAATCGCCGCATATGGCCGGATTCACCAATGATGGCCGCCCCTATGAAATGTGGGCACGCTCGGCCACCCAGGATCTGACCAGCCAGGATCACGTCGACCTGCACACGCTGCGGGCCAAGGTGCAGTCCGAAGATCAGTCGACCGTGGTGATCGAGGCCCGCGAGGGGCAGTTCCAGACCAAGGCGCAGCTTCTGAAGCTCAACAAGGACGTCTATCTGCACAATTCCTCCGGCACCGAGGCATGGATGACGCAGGCTGACGTCGACATGGGTCAGGGCACGGTCACCTCTGACGCGCCAGTCGACGTCAAATGGGAGGGCGGCACGCTGCGCGGCCAGCGGATGCGCATCACCGAAAAGGGCGACCTGATCCGGTTCGAGGGCGGCGTGGTGATGAACCTCGACAATGCAGCGC
>NZ_QPFS01000057.1:0-29456 GCF_010906995.1 Rhodopseudomonas sp. WA056
CCTTGGCCGCCTTGGCCTCGGCGCCTTCCGCCGTCATCTTCGCCATGGTCTCGTACCAGATGCCGACCAGCGCCTTGGCGAAGTTCGGATTGTCCTTCACCACCGCGGTGTTGGCGACCATCAGATCCATGATTTCGCCGGGGATCTGCGAGGAGTCGAACACCTTGTGGGCGTCGGGCGAAGCGAGGATTTCGGAGACGATCGGATTCCACGTCACCACCGCGGTGACGTCGGCGGTCTTGTAGGCGGCGGCGAGGTCGGCGTCGGAAGTGTTGACGACCTTGATGTCCTTCTCGGTCAGCTTGTTGGATTCGAGAGCCCGCGCCAGCAGATAGTGCGACACCGAGAACTCGACCAGATTGACCTTTTGGCCCTTGATCGCAGCCAGATCCTTCTTGTCCTTCAGGATCACCGCGTCGTTGCCGTTGGAGAAGTCGCCGACGATCACCGCGGTGGTGTCGACGCCGCCGGCGGCGGGAATCGACAGTGCGTCCATATTGGTGATCGTCACCGCGTCGAAAGAGCCGGCGGTGTACTGGTTGATCGACTCGACGTAGTCGTTGAACTGCTTCACCTCGATGGTGATGCCGTATTTGTCGGCCCACTTCTTCACGATGCCGGTGTCGGCGGCGTAGCCCCACGGCATCCAGCCGACATAGATCGACCAGGCGACCTTGAAGTCTTTCTTGGGGGCGGCGGAGGCTCCGGCGACGCTCAGCGCGACGATCGAACCGGCGAGGATCAGAGAAGACAGCAAACGTGTTTTCCGCATCGGATCATTCCTCAGAATCTGGTCACGATGAGGAATTGACATGGACCATCGTTTGCCAATTCCTCGGCTTACGAGGTCTCCCGGGCTTTTGTCCCGCCGTGCGTCCGAAGGATTTCTCCCTCCGGGGGGCAGCTCTCGGACCAGCGTCTGAAACAGACCGGAACCCTAGCCGCCAACTCTGGGGCGATTGTTGCCTAACTCACCGGTGTTTGGAAGCATCGCACCGCACAAACAATGTGCAGGCGGCGATACTTGTTTGTTCAGATTGGCGAACGATCCGGCGGGTTAGGTATCATCATGAGGTGGGAGCCGCTTTCGACTGCGCACAGCAGGCCCCGCATGCAGTCCGCAGCGCCGTCGGTGCGACGGGACGCAGTGAAACCGAACGGCGACTCCTCCACCGAAAGAATGGAATTCGGTCTGGGGGCTGATCCATGATCCTCCTGGAGGGTAAGTAATAGCCCCGGCCTTCGCCGAGATCGATTCGCGATTGATTTCGCTCAATGCAACTGCGCCAGCGTCGGCTCAGCCTTGCAAAGAATGTGGGGGCCGGGCCCTCATTGAACCTGACGTGAGCCGGACGGCCGAAAGGGCTGATCATGGCACGTTCAATGGTTTGGCGAGCTGCGTATGCAGCCGTTGTTGCGGCGACCTTGCTCGTGTCGCCGGCGCGTGCCGGATGCAGTCCTGAAGACATGGCCGACGCCTTGGCTGGGACGCTGTCCGCCGGCTGGGCCTGTAAGTCAGTCTATCAAGACGACACCAGCCGATACGCAGCCATCGCGTTGACCGCAGTCCTCACCGGTGTCGCCGCGCAGGGATCGGACACCGGCAAAGGACAAGCCCTGGTCGATCAGTTCTGCGCGGAAGCCCAAGGCAGCGCCGATCAGATCGTCAGCAAGCTCAATACGATCTTTGGAAACGCCGTCGCCGAAGCGGTGCTCGGCGATCTTTCGAAGCAGCTCGCCGCAGTCGGCGCGGCTGCGGACGTGGTGAAGTGCTCCTGCAAGAGTGAACAGACCACCATCGGGCTGGGTTCGGAGGCCGGCAACTGCCTCGAAGAGGCGTTGTGCTGGGGGCAGGAGCAGTTGGGGTGGCAGTCTTGCGGGAAGTGCGAGGTTCGTCCGCCCGTCCGCGCCGTCTGCGCGGCCATCCCAGAAAGCTGCAGGAAGATCCACTTCAAGGAATGGTCGAAGCATGCGGAATGTCAGGGCATCGGCGGTGCCGGTTCGATCTTCAGCCCTTCGAGCAAGGGGTTCTACAAGGACACCTATGACCGTTATGGCGTGTCCATCGTCGAAACAGGCGATGGAACGCTGGTCGTCACCGATCCAGGCCAATATGCCTGTCATAGCGGCATCTCCTATTGCAGTTGTCCGAAGCCAATGGTGCCGAAGTGGTCGCAGGTCGCCAATCCCGGCTCGGGCGACAACAAATACGTGTTCTCTTGCGACTGTCCGAAAGGCACCCACCCGGGAAAATTGACCTCCGACAACATCTCCGAATGCCTGTGCGACGACACCAATCAGGTGGCGAGTTTCGGCTTTGCACCGTTCGGCATGTGTCCGCCGCCGGCTTGCCCTGCCGGACAGACGAGGCTCGGTGGTGACAAGAACAGCCCGTGCGTGACGCCGTGCTCCGACAAGAGCCAGGGTATGGCCTTCGACGGGAGCTGCTGCGATCCCGCACAGATGTCGAATTGCGGCGAATGCTGCGCGCCCGACACCGTGCCCAACGTCAAGACCGGCTCATGTGAGCCGCGGCCCAAGCCTCCCAAATGAGGCGCACAACCATGACCATCTCCGGCCGCCCCGCCTTCCTCTCAGCCCTTGTCCGAGCGATACGAGGCTCGGCCTGCGCACTGGTCCTGACGCTCGCAGGCGGTGCCGCCGCAATCGCGCAATCATCGCCGGGTGTGTACGCGCCGGGCGACGCCGCCGTGACCGGCTTCTCGGGTGCGGTTCGGCCGTTTCAGATCGAGCCTGGTCAGGACCCGAATCTTCGGACGTTCATCGATCCCGATGGGCCATCGCTCCGCGTCATCGATCTGAGGCGGATGGACGGGCCGCCGTCGGCGCAGCCGGTCGGCGTGCCGAAACCGTTCACCGTCAGCGCCAAGATGATCGGCCAGGTGTTCGGCGTGGCGGTGGACGACAAGTTCAACATCTACGTCGCGGCGAGCTCCGCCTATGGCATCGCGATCGTTGCTTATGGCCCCGACGGACAGCCTCAACGCATCAGGCAAGGGAGCAGGGACGCGACCTTCATGGCGGCGCAATGGGGACCGGGCGGAGGGCCGGGATCAATCTGGAAGATCAACGGTGCGACGGGCGCCGTGACGCTGTTCGCGAATGTCGCCACCGGCGGCAAGCCCAACAGCGCCGCCGCACTCGGTGGATTGGCTTTCGATCCGATCAGCGCCTCCTTGTTCGTCGCCGATCGCGAAACCGGCCTGATCCATCGCTTCGGCGCCAGCGGCTCCGACCTCGGCGCTTATGATCATGGCATCGTCGGCACCGCCGCTGCAGGGCTTCCTTCGGCTCCGCCCCCGCCCGCAGCCGGCGCGGACATCTCGAGCCCGCAATTCGACAGCGCTCGTCCGGAAACCTGGGGTTATGCCGCACCGGCACGGCGGGTGTTCGGCTTGGCGGTGCACGGTCGTCGGCTTTACTACGCGATAGCCGAGGGGCTGCAGGTGTACTCGGTCGGTCTGCGCGACGACGGGTCTTTCGGCACCGATGCGCGGCTCGAAGTGGCAGTACCCGCAGCTGCCGCTCCCTCCGAGATTTCCCGCATTGCGTTCGACGACGCGGGACGAATGTATCTCGCCGAGCGGCCCGCGCCGACCGGCGCGCAGGATTTCGAGGCGTTATCGGTCCCGTCGATCGGTCGCGTGCTGCGCTATGCGGTGATTGGCAGGATCGAAGGCGGCAAACCGATCTGGCAGCCTCTGCCGGACGAGTATGCCATCGGTCTGGCTGCAGATTTCCGCAACGGCAACGGTGGCGTCGCGATCGGCTACAGCTACGATGCCGATGGTAAGCTGAATCCGGAGTCCTGCGGCGGCTTCGTCTGGAGCACAGGCGAACAGTTGCGTCGGACGGCCGATGCCGGGCTGATAGCTCGACTCGGCCGAGCCGATGCGCTCGCGATCAATGGGTTGCAGGGAAACCCGGTGTGGCGCGTCCGTCGCGGCGAGCAGCCCCCGCTGCTGAGTTACTTCATCGACTATGCAGATGCGCCGTTCGATTCCTCTGCGCGGGGGCACCTCGGAGATATCGCCATCTTGCGGCTGTGCACGCGGCCGGCCGCCGAGCTGCGCATGGCGCCTGCCCCGGCCGGCGCGCCGCCGTTCGTCGGCAGTCCGATCCCGCCCGGTCTGCAGATCTGCAAGACCCACGTTTGCGGTCCGGATGGCTCGGTTTGCCCGCCCAGCCAGATATGGATCATCAAGACCAATCAGTGTGGAACCGGTTGCCCGCCGCCGGACATCGTTATCAACGGCCAATGCTGCTCGCCTATCGATCTTGAGCCCGGTGGCGCCTGCTCCAGCCGGACTCCGTCGACCGATATCGGCAAGCCGATGTGCGGTGCCGCCCAGACCGCGATCGGTGCGGACAAGCAATGCTGTGACAACAGCCAGATCTACTCCGGCCCGAACGGGGAGCAGCAGTGTTGCGCAGGGGCTCTGGTGAACGGCAAATGTGATCCGCTCAAGCCGAAGATCCCAGACTGGGCTTGTCCCGGCTGCTGTGCGCCCGGCTACACCAAGACCGGCGGCAAGTGTTGTCTGACGAGTCAGATGACCTCGACGGGTCAATGCTGCGCGTCCGGGCAGACGCCGAGCGCCGATGGCGCGATGTGTGTCCCGCGTTTTTGGCTGCCAAAGCTGTCGCTGTGCTGTGCGCCGGGCTTCGTGCCGACCGGCAAGGCCAAGTGCTGCGCTGCTGCCAATCTGACGACCAGCGGCGAATGCTGCGCGGTCGCGGTCGATCCTCAGGATCGCAAGCAATGTCCCACTCAAACCTCGCCGCCCCAGCCTTGCAAACGCGGCGAAGTCCGCAACAGCAAAGGCGCGTGCGTGTCCGCGACGCTGCAGCCCACGCCCGCTCCACGCGAAATGCTTCGTCCCAAGTGCCGGCCCAACGAGCGGCGTGACGCCCGCGGCGGCTGCGTCGCGCGCAAGTCACGGCCGATGCCGGACACGCCTCCGGCGGTGATCCGGCGGCCGACCGTGTGTCCGCCCGGTTTCGTCCTTGGTCCGCTCGGCCAGCGCTGCTTGCCGGCGCGAGGCGGCCGGATCATTGGACCGCCGGTTCTTGGAGGAGGGCGGGATGGTCATCTTAGAGGCGGCCCGCCTGACGGACGCAGATAGCGTCCGGGCCCTCAGACGACGCCGACGATCGCTCCGTGACAGAATGGGGCGCCGGGGGGCCGCTGCGGTGCTGCTTGTCAGGAGCCTTGCGGCACCGAGCCGGCGCCGATGTTGTCGGGTGGAGGGAGCGCTCCAGCAGACCAGCGCGCCTGCGACACGGCGGCACCCTACCGATGTCGCCTCCCTGCTCGCTCTCGCGTCGACTCCTAGCGGGCGATTGCGTTAGATTCGGTTTGCACAAGCCCAGCAGAGGCGAAGGTGACCAGCAAGCTGTCGGCGTCCGAGCAGGCGCTCATCGACCGGGAAAGGGAACTCGCGGAGGTACAGCGCATCGCCAAGGTCGGCGGTGTCGTGGTGGATCTGACCGCCGGGTTCCGCAATCATCGTTCGCCGGAGTATCTGGCGATCCACGGGCTGCCGCCCGAGGCGGTCAACGAGACCCACGAAGATTGGGTCGGCCGCCTGCATCCAGAGGATCGCGAACGCGCGGAGCGACAGTTCCTCGATTTGATCAAAGGAACCTCCGATCGCTATTCCGCCGAGTATCGCATCGTCCGGCCCAATGACGGCGAGGTGCGCTGGATCGCGGCGGAAGGGCGGATCGAGCGCGATGCGTCGGGCCGCGCGGTGCGGATGGTCGGCGCGCATATCGACATCACCGATCGCGCCGTCGCCCGCGAGATGCTGCGCGAGAGCGAGCAACGCTTCAAGGCGATCGCCGACAGTGCGCCGGTGCCGATCTGGGTCACCCGTCTCGACCGCACCCGCAGCTTCGCCAACCGCGCTTATTGCGACTTCATCGGTCTGCCCTATGACGAAGCACTGGTGTTCGACTGGCGCAGCATCATCCACCCGGACGATGTTGCGGAAGTTGTCCGCGCCAGCATTGCCGGCGAAGCCTCGCTGCTGCCGTTCGTGCTCGAGGGCCGCTATCGCCGTGCCGACGGGGAATGGCGCTGGATCAGGTCGGAGTCCCAGCCGCGATGGGATCCGGCCGGGCGGCATATCGGATTCATCGGTGTTGCCCACGACATCACCACCGCCAAGCAGGCGGAGATCGAGCTGCGCAACGTCAACGATACACTGGAGCGGCTGATCGCGCAGCGCACCGCGCAACTGCATTCCAGCGAGTCGCAGCTTCGCACCATTCTGGAAACCACCAACCAGTATCAGGGCCTGCTCGATCTCAAGGGCCGACTGCTGTACGTCAACGGCACCGCGCTGGCAGGGATTGCGGCCGAGCCATCGCAAGTGTTGGGCGCATTGTTCTGGAGGACGCCGTGGTTCGCGGCCACGCCAGAAGCTCCGGAAGCGATCGAGCGCGCGTTCCGGGCGGCTCGGGCGGGGGAGATCGCAAAGCGTGATCTCGAACTGCAACTCCCGGCCGGCCCGCGCCACATCGATTTCTCGTTGCGGCCGGTGGTGGATGCGCAGGGCGAGGTGATGGCGGTGCTGGCCGAGGGCATCGATTCGACCGAGCGCCGCCGCAACGAGGAGGCGCTGCGGCAGGCGCAAAAGATGGAAGCGGTCGGTCAGCTCACCGGCGGCGTCGCCCATGACTTCAACAACCTGCTCACCATCATCCGCTCCGCTGTGGACTTCCTGCGCCGGCGCGATCTGCCCGAGGAGCGCCGCCGCCGTTATGTCGATGCGATCTCGGATACCGCCGATCGCGCCTCGAAGCTCACCGGGCAGTTGCTGGCGTTCGCGCGGCGGCAGCCGCTGTCGCCGGTGGTGTTCGACGTCGCCGCCCAGATCCAGAGCATTGCCAATCTGATCCGCCCGCTGGTCGGCAGCCGGGTCGAGATCGACGTCGACACCGAGCCGGGACCGAACTACGCGATCGCCGATGTCGGACAGTTCGAAACCGCACTGGTCAATCTTGCGGTCAACGGCCGCGATGCGATGAACGGCGAAGGCCTTCTGTCGATCGCGCTGCGCCGCGTCGACGAGATCCCGCCGGTGCGGTCGCAGCCGGCGCGGCCGGGCGCGTTCGTGGCGGTTTCGGTCACCGACAGCGGCAGCGGCATCGCGCCGGGCAATCTCGACGTGATCTTCGAGCCGTTCTTCACCACCAAGGAAGTCGGTCGCGGCACAGGGCTCGGCCTCAGCCAGGCGTTCGGCTTTGCCAAGCAGTCCGGCGGCGAGATCAGCGTGCACAGCACGCTGGGCGAAGGGGCAACCTTCACCCTCTATCTGCCCCAAGCGCAGGCGCCGGAGCAGATCGTAGCGGCGAAGCTGTCGCGCACCGATCCGGCCGGCGGTCTCGGTCATCGCATCCTGGTGGTGGAGGACAATGTCGAGGTCGGCAAGTTCTCGACCGAACTGCTGCAGGATCTCGGCTACACCATCAAATGGACGAAGTCCGCCGACGAGGCGCTGGCGGCGCTGGCCGAAGACGAGTTCGCCTTCGATCTGGTGTTTTCCGACGTGATCATGCCCGGCAAGAACGGCGTCGAACTGGCGACGATCATCCGCGAGCGCTATCCCGGCCTGCCGGTGGTGTTGACCAGCGGCTACAGCAGTGTGCTCGCCGAGAATGCGCATCAGGGCTTCGAGCTGGTGCAGAAACCGTATTCGGTCGAGGCGATCTCGCGCGTGCTGCGGCGGGCGATCTCCGAGCGCAGGTCGCGGCCGACTGGATGAGTGAGGTCGCTACGGTCCGCGAACTCACATCATCAGCGGCCTGGCTTCTTCGGCCATCGCCTGCAGCAGCGGCAGGAAGCGGTCGATCATCTCGCCGGTGGTGATGCGGTCGACATGAGCGCCGATATTGGCGGCGGCGACGATGGCGCCGTCGTAGCGGCGGATCGGCACCGCGACCGAGCGGAAGCCGGGCTCGGCTTCGCGATCGACCAGCGAGTAGCCCTTGGTGCGATCGGCAATGATGGTGGCGATCACCGTCTGCTTGTCGGTGATGGTCTCTTCGGTCTGCCTGGTCAGCGTCATGCCGTTGATCGTCGCCGTTAGCTCGCTGTTGTCGAGTCGGCTGAGCAGCACGCGGCCGACCGAGGTGCAGAACAGCGGCAACCGATAGCCGAGATCGATGCCGGCCGAGAACACCCGCGCCGGGCTGGCGCGCGCCACGAACACCGCGTCATCGCCGTCGAGTATCGCCAGCGAGCAGACTTCCTTGGCGGCGGCCGAGACCCGATCCATCAGCGGCTGCAGCACCGCGCTGATCTGGTTCGACGCCAGATAAGCGGACGCCAGCCCGAGCACGCGCGGCGTCAGCGCGAACAGCCGGTCGTCGCTGCTGACGTAGCCGGCGCTCTGCAACGTCAGCAGGACACGTCGCGCGGTCGCGCGCGGCAGATCGCAGGCCTTGGCGACATCGCTCAGCGTCATCGGTCGCTTCTCGGTGCCGAAGGCCTCGATCACCCGCAGTCCACGCGACAGGCTTTCGATGAACTCGGCGCTCTCGGTCGGCGCATCGTCGGCGGCGGGGCGTTTCAGCTTGGGCATCGGTGGGTACTTCAGTGTGGGGTTGCTGGCGAGCCCTATGGCGAGTCTCCGCGACCTATGGGCGCTGAGCTATACGATAGTTCGTTATACGAACACAAGTTCGCTAATGCTTTGAGCGGGTGCCATCCTCATAGGCAGCCATCGCGGAGAATTTGCTCTTGCGTGACTTGCTCTTTAGAGGCAGTTTCATTCTAAACGAACGAATGTTCGTCTATCGAACGTTTTGCTGTGCAGGGCGAATGATGGTCAGGATCAATGTCAGCGGCTATGGCACCCACAAGCTGCTGCGCCCGCCGACCGCGATCGCTTCTGCGCTCACAAAAAGGCAGCCGGCCGAGGCTGCGCGAAGGAGGCCAACGCCATGATGAGCCAGGAACAGAACGATCTAATCACCCGGGTCGGGCCGGGGACGCCGTGCGGCAAGCTGATGCGCGCGTACTGGCAGCCGGCTGCCCTCGTCGACGAGCTCGAAGGTGAGCGGCCGATCAAGCCGGTGCGGCTGCTCGGCGAAGACCTCGTGCTGTTCAAGGACGAGAACGGGCGCTACGGCCTGATCGATCGCGATTGCCCGCATCGCGGCGCCGATCTCGCCTTCGGGCGGCTGGAGAACGGCGGGCTGCGCTGCGCCTTCCACGGCTGGCTGTTCGACGTCGACGGCAATTGCACCGACACCCCTGCCGAGCCGGTCGGCTCGCCGCTGTGCAAGAACATCAAGCAACGCGCGTTCCCGGTGGTCGCCAAGGGAGGCATCCTCTGGGCCTATCTCGGCGCCGGAGAGCCGCCGGCGTTTCCGGAGATCGACTGCTTCGTGGCGCCCGACAGCCATGTCTTCGCCTTCAAGGGGCTGATGGAGTGCAACTGGTTGCAGGCGCTGGAAGTCGGTATCGATCCGGCGCACGCCTCGTTCCTGCACCGCTTCTTCGAGGATGAGGACACCTCGCAGGCCTACGGCAAGCAATTCCGCGGCGCCTCGGCCGGCAGCGATCTGCCGATGACCAAGGTGCTGCGCGAATACGATCGTCCGATCATCAATGTCGAGCACACCGAATACGGCCTGCGGCTGATCGCGCTGCGCGAGATCGACGACGAGCGCACCCACGTCCGCGTCACCAATCAGCTCTTCCCGCACGGCTTCGTCATCCCGATGAGTACCGAGATGACGATCACGCAGTGGCACGTCCCGGTCGACGACACCCACTGCTACTGGTACGCGATCTTCACCAGCTACGCCGCGCCGGTCGACAAGGTGAAGATGCGCGATCAGCGCCTCGAACTCTACGAGCTGCCGGACTACAAGTCGCGCAAGAACAAGACCAACGATTACGGCTTCGATCCGCACGAGCAGGCGACCGCGACCTACACCGGCATGGGGCTGGACATCAACGTCCACGACCAGTGGGCGGTGGAGTCGATGGGCGCGATCCAGGACCGCACCCGCGAGCATCTTGGACAAAGCGACAAGGCGATCATCCAGTATCGCCGGCTGCTGCGCCAGGAGATCGAGAAGGCCGCCTCCGGCGGCAAGCCGCTGCTGGCGCTCGACGAAGCCAGCGCACGCGCGATCCAGGGACCGGCGACGATGGACGGCATCGGCCCGAGCCGCGGCTGGGAGACCTATTGGATGGAGGTCGACGTCAAGCGTCGCCGCGGCGCGCCCTGGGCGGCGCCGGTGCCGTCCGAGATCGCCGCCAAGGTCCCGCATCTGACGGCAGCCGAATGAACGTGCATCAGCGATACGCCATGGGCGACAGCCTGGCAGCGAAGCACGGGCTGTGGTCCGAAGAGCAGATCGATGCGGCGGCGCGCGTCCGCCGCATCGCCGAAGAGCAGGGGCTCGAAACCATCCGGTTCTCGTTCCCCGATCAACACGGCATCCTGCGCGGCAAGACGCTGGTGGCGTCCGAAGCGCTGAACTGCCTCGACAGCGGCGCCACCATCACCACCACGATGCTGGCGAAAGACACCTCGCACAAGACGGTGTTTCCGGTGTTTCAGGCCGGCGGCGGCTTCGGTATGTCGGAGATGCAGGGCGGCGCCGACGTCGTCATGCTGCCCGACCCGACCACGTTCCGCGTACTGCCCTGGGCACCGACCACCGGCTGGGTATTGTGCGATCTGTATTTCGCCGACGGCCGCCCGGTGCAGTTCGCGACCCGCGGGATCTATCGCTCGGTGCTGCAGAAGCTCGCCGACCGCGGCTACGACTACAAGGCGGGACTCGAGGTCGAGTTTCACGTCTTCAAGGTCGAAGACTCCAAGATGCGGCCGGAGCATGCCGGCCAGCCCGGCGAGCCGCCTGAAGTCAGCCTGCTGTCGCACGGCTATCAGTACCTCACCGAGCAGCGCTACGATCAGATGGAGCCGGTGCTCGAACTGATCCGCCGCGACATCGTCGCGCTCGGCCTGCCGCTGCGCTCGATCGAGGTCGAGTTCGGCCCGAGCCAGTGCGAGTTCACCTTCCAGCCGACGGTCGGCTTGCTGCCGGCCGACCTGATGGTGCTGTTCCGCGCCGCGGTGAAGCAGATCTGCCGCCGTCACGGTTATCACGCCACTTTCATGTGCCGGCCGCGGATCCCCAACGTGGTGTCGTCGGGCTGGCATCTGCACCAGTCGCTGGTGGCGCGCGACGGCGGCCGCAACGCCTTCATGTCGGACACGGACGTGCTGTCGGATTTCGGCAGGCACTATCTGGCCGGCCTGATGACGCATGCGCGGGCCGCGACGGTGTTCACCACGCCGACCATCAACGGCTACAAGCGTTATCGCTCCTATTCGCTGGCGCCGGATCGGGCGATCTGGGGCCGCGACAATCGTGGTGTGATGTTGCGGGTGCTCGGCGGGCCGGGCGACAGGGCGACGCGGATCGAGAACCGCGTCGGCGAGCCGGCCGCCAATCCGTATCTCTATATGGCGTCGCAGATCCTGTCCGGCCTCGACGGCGTCGACCGCGGGCTCGATCCGGGCCCGTCGGCGGATACGCCCTACGAGACCAAGGCGGACCTGCTGCCGAAATCGCTGCGCGAGGCGATCTTCGCGCTGCGCGACGATCCATTCTTTCGTACCGCGCTGGGCGACGAGTTCGTCGATTATTATACCTTCATCAAGAACGCCGAGATCGAACGTTTCCAGGCCGAGGTGACGGAATGGGAACAGCGCGAATATTTCGAAATGTTCTGAGCATAGCCAAACGCAAATAACTGGATCAGGCAGAGGAGAGCGAGACGGATGGTGAAAAAGTTTGGGTGGCTGTGCGCGGCCGCGGCGATTTCGTTCAGTGTCGGCGCCGCGCAGGCCGATACCATCAAGGTCGGCGTGATCGGCACCATGTCCGGACCGTATGCGCTGTTCGGCAAGAACTACAAGATGGGTATCGACGCCTGGGTCGCCGAGCATGGCAACAAGGTCGGCGGCCACACCGTCGAGTTCGTCTATCGTGACGAAGTCTCGCCGAATCCGGCGCAGTCCAAGGCGCTGGCGCAGGAGCTGATCGTCAAGGAGAAGGTGCAGTATATCGCCGGCCTGTATTTCACGCCGAACGCGATGGCGGTCGCGCCGCTGCTGCAGGAAGCCAAGGTGCCGATGGTGGTGCTGAACGCCGCGACCTCGTCGATCACCGAGAAGAGCCCGTACATCGTCCGCACCTCGTTCACGATGTTCCAGAACACCGTGCCGGCCGCCAAGGTCGCCAAGCAGAAGGGCGCCACCAAGGTCGCGATCGCGGTCAGCGATTACGGCCCGGGCATCGACGCCGAAACCGCGTTCAAAAAGACCTTCGAAGGCGAAGGCGGCAAGGTCGTCGAGGCGATCCGCATGCCGCTGTCGACCACCGACTTCGGCCCGATCATGCAGCGCATCAAGGATTCCGGCGCCGACATGATCTTCACCTTCCTGCCGGCCGGTCCGCCGACGCTCGGCTTCGTCAAAGCCTATATCGACAACGGCCTGAAGGCGGGCGGCGTCAAGCTGATGTCGACCGGCGACGTCGTCACCGAGCCCGATCTGCCGAATATCGGCGATGCCGGCCTCGGCATCCTGTCGACCTATCACTACGCGGTGTCGCATGAATCGCCGGAGAACAAGGCGTTCCTCGCCCAGCTTCAGAAGGGCGGCGCCAAGCTCGACGAAATCACCATGACGTCGGTCGCCGCCTATGACGGCGCCCGGCTGATTTACAAGATGATCGAGGCGACCGGCGGCAAGCAGGATCCGGAGAAGGCGATCGCGGCGGTCAAGAACATGCAGTGGACCAGCCCGCGCGGCCCGGTCTCGATCGATCCGGAGACCCGGCACATCAACCAGAACGTCTATCTCCGCGAGGTCGAAAAGGCCGACGGCAAGCTGATCAACAAGGAGATCGAGACCTTCAAGGCGCAGCCCGACTGGGGACTGGTTAAGCAGTAAGCCGAAACTTTGGGCCCTCCGCGCCTGCGTTCGTGACTTGGCGCGGAGGGCTGTTGTCGACTAGTACGGGGCAGGTGGGCCTAGGATCAGGGTTGGCTTATCGGGACGGTTGCCACAAGCACGACCTCATGGTGAGGAGGCGCGAAGCGCCGTCTCGAACCATGGGCCGCCAGCAATGCGTGGCCCCATCCTTCGAGACGCCCGGCTTCGCCGGGCTCAGGGTGAGGACTCAGTGCAATGTGGAAGCGGCGATAGCGCTTCAATCATTTGGTGAAGCGCTCTAGGACAGCGGCGTCAAAGCGAGAGTCGGGAGTCGGGTTGTGAAGGCTGTGTTGAATCGATCGATATCGGCAGCGTCCGCGCGAGCGGCAACCTGATGCGGACGATTCTCGGAATCCTGCCGGACGCGCTGGCCTACGGCATGGTGCTGTTCACGATCTCGATCGGCCTGTCGATCATGATGGGGCTGATGCGGGTTGTGAACCTCGCCCACGGCGCCTTCGCGATGATCGGCGGCTATCTCGCCTCGTTCGCTCTGGTGTCGCTCGGCGTCTCCTATCCGATTGCGATCCTGATCGCGGTGATCGGCGCCGTGATCATCTCGGTGCCGTTCGAATTCCTGCTGTATCGCCGGATCTATCGTCGCTCCGACGAGCTGACCCAGATCCTGCTGACGATCGGCATCACCTTCTTCATCGTCGGAATCGCCAACTATATCTTCGGCCCGACCTCGAAGCCGATCCCGCTGCCGGAGGCGCTGCGCGGGCCGTTCGATCTCGGCTTCCGCATGATCCCCGCACATCGGCTGTTCGTGATCGGCTGCGGCGTCGTCACCGCGGTGGCGCTGTGGCTGATGATCGAGAAGACCGAGTTCGGCGTGCGTCTCCGCGCCGCGGTCGACAACGGCGATATGGCCGAAGCGCTCGGCATCCGCACCCAGATCGTGTATTCGGCGACCTTCGCGCTGGCTGTCGGACTTGCCGCGTTCGGCGGCGTGGTCGGCGCCGAGCTGCTGCCGGTCGAGCCGTTCTACGCGTTGCGCTACATGGTGACGTTCCTGGTCGTGGTTTCGGTCGGCGGCGCCGGCTCGGTCACCGGTGCGATGGCGGCCTCGCTGCTGCTCGGCCTCGCCGACACCACGGGCAAATATCTGGCGCCGGAGTTCGGCGAATTCTTCTTCTATGTCGCGGTGATCGTCATCGTCTATATCTTCCCCCACGGCCTGTTCGGAAAGGCGCACTAAGATGGCGACCTTGTCTGTGCCCGCCACACCGACCGCGACCGCCGGTCTGCGCAACGATCTGATCGCCGCGGCGGTGATCGCCGCGCTCGGCGCAATCGGCTGGTTCGTGTTTCCCGACGATCTCGCCTTTCTGATCCGCGTCATCGGTCTCGCGTTCCTGGTGATCTCGCTCGATCTCGTCACCGGCTTCTGTGGCGTTGCCACGCTCGGCCATGCGGCGCTGTTCGGCGTCGCCGCCTACGCGGCCGGCAATGCCTGCCTTGCCGGGATCACCGACCCGATCCTGATGCTGCTGATCGGCGCCGTCGCCGGCGCCGCGACCGGGCTGATGTCGGGCGTGCTGGTGACGCGCTTCCGCGGCCTGCCGCAACTGGTGCTGTCGATCGCGTTCGGCCAGCTCGTCGCGGCGCTCGCCAACAAGCTGTCGTCGATCACCGGCGGCAGCGACGGTCTCGCCGGCATTTCGCCGGGGCCGGTGTTCGGCATCTTCAATTTCGATATGTTCGGCCGCACCGGCTACGTCTTCTCGGTGGTGGTTCTGTTGATCACCATGGTGCTGCTGCTGCGGTTCGCGCGTTCGCCCTTCGCGCTGATGTGCCGCGCCATCAAGGACGATACGCTGCGGACGCGGATGATCGGTGTCTCGGTGTATCCGCGGCTGGTGGTGATGTACTGCGTCGCCGGCGTCGTCGCCGGGATCGGCGGCGCGCTGACGGCGATCAACACCGGCGTGGTCGGTCTCGACAGCGTCAGCTTCGAGCGTTCGGCCGAAGCGCTGATCATGCTGATCCTCGGCGGCGCCGGCAATCTGTGGGGCGCGCTGATCGGCGCGATCCTGTTCGAGCTGTTCCACCATTACGTGTCGGCCGCCAGCCCGTTCCACTGGATGATCCTGATCGGCGTGCTGCTGATCGTGGTGGTGCTGTTCTTCCCCAAGGGCCTGGTCAACGAAGTCACGCGCCGGATCGGCGATTTCAGGCAGGCGAGGGCGGCGCGATGACGACCTTGCTCGAAGTCCAGCGCCTGTCGAAATCGTTCGGCGGCCTTCGCGTCACCGACGACGTCTCGTTCACGCTGTCGAGCGGCGACCGTGTCGCGCTGATCGGCCCGAACGGTGCCGGCAAGACCACGCTGGTCAATCAGCTTTCCGGAGACCTGGCGCCATCGGACGGTCGCATCCTGCTGGCTGGCGAGGACATCACCAGTGCTTCGATCCCGGAACGCGTCCGCGGCGGGCTGGTGCGTACCTTCCAGGTGACGCGGCTGTTCACCAGCCTCACGGTGGCCGAAAATGTCGCGCTGGCGGTGATGCAGCGCCGCGGCCTGACCAAAAGGATGTTCTCTTCCGTCATCAACAAGGCCGACGTTCGCGATGAATGGCAGGGCGTGCTCAACCTGCTCGGCATCGGCCATCTGGCGGCGACGCCGGTGACCAAGCTGGCCTACGGCCAGCAGCGGTTGCTCGATCTCGCCATCGGCCTCGCGATGAAGCCGCGGGTGCTGGTTCTGGACGAGCCCGCGGCCGGCGTGCCGCACGACGAGTCGCCGCGCATTCTCGAAGCGATCGGCCGGATGTCGCCGGAGATCGCGATCCTGATGATCGAGCACGACATGGATCTGGTGTTCAAGTTTGCGCGGCGCGTGCTGGTGCTGGCGAACGGCGCGCTGATCTTCGAAGGCACGCCCGCCGAGGTGAAAGAAAACGACGCCGTCCGTGCGGCCTATCTGGGAAGCTATGCCGATGCCCGCCGCGCGTCTTGAAGTTGACCGTCTCGCCGCCGGCTACGGCTCGGTGAGCATCCTGAGCGACGTCAGCTTCGCCGTTCCGGCCGGCGGCCGGCTGACGGTGCTCGGCCGCAACGGCGTCGGCAAGACCACGCTGCTGGCGACGTTGATGGGCCTGACCACCCACAAGGGTGGGACGGTGCGGATCGGCGAACGGGACGTCACCGGCCTGAAAACCTTCGCCCGCGCCGCCGCCGGGTTCGGTTATGTACCGCAGACCCGCGACGTGTTTCGTTCGCTCACCGTCGAGGAGAACCTGTTCACCGGTCTCAAGGGCCGGCCGCGGGCCGAGCTCGAGTCTGTGTACGCGATGTTTCCGCGGCTCGCCGAGCGCCGCAACCATGGCGGCATGCAGCTCTCCGGCGGCGAGCAGCAGATGCTGTCGCTGGCGCGCACGCTGCTCGGCAAGCCGAGTGTCCTGCTGCTCGACGAGCCGCTCGAAGGACTTGCGCCGGTGATCTGCGATCAGTTGATGGCGACGATCGTCGAGCTGGCGCAAAGCGGCGACATGACGGTGGTGCTGGTCGAGCAGCAGATCGAGCGAGCGCTGGATTTCGCCGACGATGTGCTGGTTGTCGAGCGGGGCCGCATCGTCTGGCGCGGCCGGGCGGCGGAGTTCAGAGCAGACCGCGAATTGGCGGACCAGTTGCTCGGCGTCGGGATCGGCTGAGCTACGGGGCTGGCGCGCCGTTCAGTCGCCTGCATCGAGCATTGCGGAGAGGGCGCTGCGCAGCGAGTCGATCGAATACGGCTTACGGACGATCGGCAGATCACGCATGCGCTCGGGAATCATGGCGGTGTCGCCGTAGCCGGTGGCGAAGATAAACGGGATGCCGAGGCGTTCGAGTTCGTCGGCCACCGGAAGCGAACTGCCGGCGCCGAGATTGACGTCGAGGATTGCCAGCGTCGGCGGCGCCTGAGCAATCGTCAGCAGTGCCTCCTCGGCAGACGCCACCGAGATCACCGACTTCGCCCCGATCGCGCCGAGCATTTCCTCGGCGTCGAGCGCGATCACCAACTGATCCTCCACCAGCAGGATCGAGGCTGCAGCGATGTTCAGGTCGCCGGTCTCGGTCGCCCGACCGCCGACGGGTGGGCTCGACGGCCGTTGCAGCGTCGCGGTGACGAATTTGGCGGGGATGCACAGCCTGGCCACGACGCCGCCCGGCGCGTAGTCGACTTCGCTCGTTCCTCCGAGATCGAACGGGATGCTGCGGCTGAGCAGCACCGTTCCGAAGCCTTGCCGGGTCGGCGGCCGGACCGCGGGGCCTTGGCTTTCGGTCCACGCGATCTCGCAGCGCCCGTCGTCATGCACGGTCCAGGCGACGTTCAGGCGTCCCGCGGAGCGCGACAGCGCGCCGTATTTCGCCGCGTTGGTCGCCAGTTCGTGCAGCACCAGCGCCAGCACCGAATAGGCGCGGGCATCGAGCCCGACATCGGGACCGTCGAGCGCGATCTGCGCTGCCGGATAGGGTGACAATTCCGCGTGGATCAGGTCGAGCAGGGCACCGCCGCCGTCCGACCGCACCACCTGATCGTGCGCGAAAGACAGCGCCATGATCCGCCCGCGCAAGGCGCTGGCGAATTCCTCCAGTGACCGGCCGTCGTCGACCGGCTGGTTCACCAGGGATTTGATCAGCGCCAGGATGTTCTTGACCCGGTGATTCAATTCCTCGTTCAAGACCCGCTGCCGCACCTCGGCCTTCTTGCGCTCGGCCGAGAGGATCTCGCTCTGTCGTAACAGCACCTCGCGCAACCCGACCTGGATCGTCGCGGCGGTGTCGCGGTCGTCGCCGCTCCACGGGATCGATTGGCCCTCGACCTGTTCCTTCCAGATCGCAAAGCTGCTGCGCGGGGTGAGCCGGTCGCCGAGCGGGCCGGTATCATAGGTCTTGTTCGGGTCGCCTGCCCAATCCAGCGTCTGGACCTGTTCCTTGCGGAAGAACAGAAGGTAGTCGCGGGCGGTCTGAGACAGCGGAATTGCCAGCATCCCGGCGGCGGCCTGGGCGTAGTCCGATGCTGCTACGATGCGATCCGAGAGCGCGTGCGTCGCGACGATCTCGCTGCCGGCGCGACCGGTGAGAAGCTGCATGATCGCAGGCAGCGCCTCCGCCGGCGGAGTCGAGCCGTGCGCGGCCCAGACGCCGTTCATCCACAGGCCGACGCCGTCGCTCGGGATCAGGTCGGCGATGCGTCTCAGGTTGTCGCGCAGAAAATCGTCGACCGATGCGTCGAAAGACATCTGGCTGGTCAGCTCGTCGAGTGTCCGGCGGGTACGCAGTGAGGCCTGGAACCGGCGCTGGTGGTGGACGGCGGTGAAATGCAGCGAGAAGAAGTCGGCGAACATTTCGGCGGCGACACGCTGCGCCATCGGCACGATACGCGGTTCGTAATGATGGCAGGCGATCAGCCCCCACAGCGCGCCGTCGATGATGATCGAGAGCGACATCGAGGCACTGACGCCCATGTTGCGCAGATATTCGAGATGAACGGGTGACACGCTTCGCAGGTGCGCAAACGACAGGTCGAGCGCCGCACCGGAGGCGTCGAGCTCCGGGACGATCCGGCTGCTCGCGCCGCTCGAGTCCGAAATCACCCGGATGGCATTCTTCAGATACAGCACCCGGGCCTGCTGGGGGATATCGGAGGCCGGGAAGTGCTGGCCGAGAAAGCTCTCGAGGTCGCGTCGCCTGGATTCGCCGATCACCTTGCCGGAGCCGTCGACTGCGAACCGATACATCATCACGCGATGATATCCGAGCATCGCCTGCAGATAGCGGGGCACCCGTGCCGCCATCT
Organism: Rhodopseudomonas sp. WA056; assembly: GCF_010906995.1. NCBI lineage: Bacteria > Pseudomonadati > Pseudomonadota > Alphaproteobacteria > Hyphomicrobiales > Nitrobacteraceae > Rhodopseudomonas > Rhodopseudomonas sp. WA056. The sequence goes on from NZ_QPFS01000057.1 coordinate 18,841, forward strand.
CGTCGAGCGACTTCAGCTCCTTGGTACGCGCGATGATCTGCCGCGTCAGCCGCAGCGGGTTGTCCGCCTGATCGGCGGCCGCGGGTTCGAATTCGATGATCGAGGTGCCGTCGTGCTGGTGCAATGAGACGTCGAACGTCCGCCCCGTCGTCCGGTCGCGCCAGCCGAAGATCAGTGCGGGGCGTTTCGGGTCCGTCGCCTGCGCCAGCGCGTTGCGCAGCGAGTGGGCGTCCGTTTCACCGAAGTAATCGGCAAGCCGCTCTCCGACCCGCGGCGTTTCGCGGCCCAACAACGTACCGGCGTTTTCCGAGGTCCGGGTGATCCGGATCGCCTGCGCGTCGCAGGCCAGCAGGCAGCCGTGTGGCTGGATTCGCCCGGGGATGTGAATCGGTTCGCGATCGCAGGACGTAAGGTCAACGTCATTCGACATGGCGGCGTCCGCCTCGGGTCGCCGATCTGCGGCGGCGCGTCGCGGTCCGCTCAGCCGAGGACGAGCGGCGAAAGGACGAGACCGTCGTTGATGATGAAACCCCGAGTGCCAAATCGAAAGAGCCTGTGCGGTAAGCCGAGGAACCAGCCGTCCGCCAGCCGAGGCGGGAGACAGCGCATCCACGCTTGCCTCGCTTGGCGCCGGAACCAACTTAGCGATGGCGCATTGATTGTTCCGTTCACTAGTGGACACAGGAACAGCCGATGCCGTCGTCTTCGGGAAGACCGAACAACAATTTATTGCGAGCTCTGAGCGCCCAGGACTACGAGCTGATCCGGCCGCATGTGAGGTGCGAGACCAAGGCTGCGGGAGAATTGCTGTATCGGCCGGGCGATCATGTCGGCAGCGCCTATTTCCCGTGCGGCCCGAGCTTGGTCTCTTATGAAGTCACCGATGGCGACGGCCGCAACGTCGAAACGGTGCTGGTGGGGCGTGAAGGAGCCGTCGGCGGCATCGTCAGTCTGGGCTTTCTGCCGGCCTATTGCCTGATCGTGGTGAAATTCGACGGTCCTTTCGTTCGCGTCCCGATCGTCAACATCCAGTCCGCCAAGGATCGCTCGCCGAGCTTCAAGAACATGTTCGCGCGCTACGCCGACTGCCTGATGGCTCAGATGTTCCAATCGACCGCGTGCAACGCGATTCACTCGATCGAGCAGCGCACCGCGAAATGGATCGCGGCCGCGATGGACCGGACCGGAGAAAACCTGGTGCCGCTCACTCACGACCAGCTCGCGGCGATGCTCGGTGTCGGGCGCAGCTACACCAGTCGCGTGTTGCAGGCATTTCGGCAGGAGGGCATCCTGACCACCCGCCGCGGCGCGCTGATCGTCGACGATCCCGACAAGCTGCGGCTGCGCGCCTGTCGCTGCAACGAGGCGGTGAAAGAGCATTTCGACATCGTGCTGCGTGGCGTCTATCCCGAGCCGGACGACGCCGCCGTCGCCTGAGTGAGCCCATGCCGTCGCCGGTGGTCGTGCACCCGGTGGTCGTGGGCCCGGTGATCAGCGCGGCGGCGCCCGCCTCAGATGCAGATATCCGGGATCGAATTCGCCGATCTTCGCCAGCCCCTGCCAGTTGCGGATGGTCAGAACGCCGTGACGGAAGTCCATCGTCTTGGATGCACGCAATGTCGCGATCGTCCGGTTCACGGTCGCGATCGCCATGCCCAGCGTGTCGCCGAGATGGGCGAGGCTGATCGGAAACCGCATCGAGTTTCCATCGGTCAGCTTCGAGGCTTCGGCGCGGTAGAACAGCTCGCAGAACAGATGTGCCATCCGGGCTCGCATCGTTCGCGCGCTGTTGTTGGTGATCGCTTCTCGGAAAATCGCGGCGTCCACCAGGGTCTCGCGCCAAATCGCGAAGCCGAGGCCGGGGCGGGCTTCGAACATCCGCAGGATCTCCCGGTGCGGAATGATCGCCATCGCCGCATGTCCGATCGCGCAGATCGAATGATCCATCCGCTCGAGGAAGATGCCTTGCGAGTCCGGCAGGTCACCGACCATGTGGAAGGATAAGAACTGTCGGCGGCCGTTTCGCTGCAAATGATACCGTCCGACTATCCCGTCGACGACCAGAGCCGCGCCTTTTGGCGTTTCGCCTTGCCGAATCAGATCCTCGCCGCTGTCCAGCTCTCGCAAGGCGAAGGTCAGGTTGCGAATTGCATTCACGTCGTCGGCCGACAGACGGGAGTGCTCGCGTAGTTTGTCGATGAGGACGCGATGGACATCCTTCATGGCTCGCCTTTCCGATTTAGATCATCTGATAGGGTGTGTTCGAACTTGGGGGCTTCAACTCCGCGAGGCGGAAGAGGTTGCAATCTTGGTGCCGGCCGGCACGTGTCGGTCCCCGCTTGCGCGCCGCGCGTCCGGCGTGCTCTGTCCGGCCGACGTGTTTTGCGAGGAGAATCCGATGAGCGATCTCTGCCGGCTCTGGCTGGTGCGGCATGCGCCGGTGGACGGGCCCAAGGGCGTGATCCACGCTCCGGACGCACCGGTCGACCTCCGCGACACCGCGGCACTCGGCGCGCTGCGCGAAAGGCTGCCGCGCGACGCCGCCGCGGTCGCCAGTCCGAGCCGGCGCACGCGCGACACCGCAGCGGCGCTCGGCATCGAGGCCCAGCTCGATCCGGACTTTCGCGAGCAGGATTTCGGCACATGGACCGGGCGCCGCCACGACGATCTGTCGCGTGAACTCGGCTCTGCCTATGACGCGTTCTGGCAGGATGCCGCTCGGCTGGCTCCGCCGGGGGGCGAGAGCTTCGTGGATCAGATCACGCGGGTTCGGCAGGGGCTTGAACGGTTGTCTGGTGACACCGTCCTAGTGGTCCATTCCGGCACGATCCGGGCCGTGTTGGCGATTGCGCTGGATAGCTCGCCGACCGCAGCGCTGAGTTTCGTGATCGATCCGCTGTCGCTGACGCGGATCGACCGGCTGGGCTCCGGCTGGCGGATCGACTACGTCAATCGCCCTGCCGGTTAGGCAGGACGTGCACGGCCCGAGCCTTTTCGCTTGCGCGCGCTTGTGTCGCGTGCTCTGGTTTCGATGTCTTCGGTGCCTCGCCTGCGAGGTGAAACTGGGAATACGGTGCGGTGTCCATCACCAAATCCGTAGCTGCCCCCGCAACTGTAAGCGGATCTGTCCGGATCAAGCGGCCACTGACGTCATCGGCGTCGGGAAGGCGATCCAGGCGACATCCGTGAGCCAGGAGACCGGCCGAAGACGGAAGCATTCAACCGATCGACGGCGGGTCGAGAGCGGAGCAGTGATGACCGGTTTCTCCTAGCAGGCAGGCCGCGCGCAGCGGCGATAGCAGCGTCACTCGACGCCTTGGGCCGCGTTGCGCTCACCACCCGTCCGATCAGAACCAGCCCAGCGCCGCCGCGACCAGCCGGCGGTCTCCTGCTGCGGCGCGAGGAAGCGGTCATGGAGCCGAAAGACACCACCACCAACGAGGCCTTCAAGGGCTTCACCAACGAGGCCTGCCCGTTCCTGCCGTGTCATCCCGGCGTCGAACGGGAGTTCAACTGCCTGTTCTGCTATTGCCCGCTCAGCGCGTATCAGTGCCCCGGGCCGTACAAGACGTTCGTCGATCGCAACGGGCTGACGCGCAAGGATTGCTCGGACTGCACCCTGCCGCACAACGGCTATCGCCGGTCGTGGAATTTCATCCAGCGCTGGCTGGAGCGGCCGGTGCCTTGGGACGGCCAGCCGCAGGATGCTCGCCGGCTCAAGCGCGAGGTCTCGGACAGCGGCGAATGAACGCCGCCACCAGCGCCGCCGTTACTCCGTGAGCGGAACAGCATCGGAGGCGCTGGCAAGCCGCGTTACAGCGAGCGCGCGATCAGCAGCTTCATCACCTCGTTGGTGCCGCCGTAGATCTTCTGGATGCGGGAGTCGATGAACATCCGGCCGATCGGATATTCCTGCATGTAGCCGTAGCCGCCGTGCAGTTGCAGGCATTCGTCGACGGTCTCGACCTGCTTCTGCGTCGTCCACCATTTCGCCATCGAGGCGGTGACGGCGTCGAGATTGCCGGCGATGAGCTGCACCAGACAGAAATCGACGAACACCCGAGCGATGAACGCCTCGGTCTTGCGTTCGGCGAGCGTGAAGGCGGTGTTCTGGAATTCGATGACCGGCTGACCGAACGCCTTGCGGTCCTTGGTGTACTCCGAGGTCAGCGCTACGGCGCGCTCCATCGCCGCCACCGCGCCGATCGCGATGATCAGCCGCTCCTGCGGCAGTTGCTGCATCAGTTGCACGAAGCCCTTACCTTCTTCGCCGCCGAGCAGATTCTCCTTCGGCGTCCGGGCGTTCTCGAAGAACAGCTCGGAGGTGTCGGAGGCGTGCAGGCCGATCTTGTCGAGGTTGCGGCCGCGCTTGAAGCCGGGGTTGTCCTTGGTCTCCAGCACGATCAGCGACAGCCCCTTGGCGCCGGCGCCGCCGGTGCGGGCGACGACGATGATCAGGTCGCAGTTCTGGCCGTTGGTGATGAAGGTCTTCTGGCCGTTGATGACGTAGTCGTCGCCGTCGAGCTTGGCGGTGGTTCGCACGCTCTGCAGGTCGGAGCCGGTGCCGGGTTCGGTCATGGCGATCGCGCCGATCAGCTCGCCGCGCGCCATGCCGGGCAGCCAGCGCCGCTTCTGCTCTTCCGACCCGTAGTTGAGGATGTAGTGCGCGACGATCCCGCTCGACACGGTGACGCCGCTCAGCGCGTCGGGGACGATCGTCTCCATGTCCTCATAGACCGCAGCGTCATAAGCGAAGCTGGCGCCGAGCCCGCCGTATTCTTCCGGAACGCTGGGCAGCAGTGCGCCCATCTCGCCGAGCTTCAACCAGGCCGAGCGATCGACCATTTTCTGCTTGCGCCACTTGTCGCCGTGCGGAGCGAGATCCTTGGCGAGGAATTTACGAAACTGGTCGCGGAACGTGTCCAGCTCTTCGGTCATCCAGGGCGATCGGTATTGCATGTTTCCTCACTCGAATGGGCGGCCGCTTGGCACGGCGCATCGCCCGCTGATCTAGGCCAGTTCGGCGGTACAGGATAGATGTTGCGATCGCCGCATCTTGCGGCGTGTCGCTGCGAAGGGATGCGGCGTTCGCAGCCGCAGCACGCGCGATGCGGGAGGAGCGCTCAGGTCGCGCTGTCGATCAGGCTTTCCAGCAGACGCTTCAGTTCCGCAGTGGCCTTGTCGCCGTAGTTTTCGGCGATATGCGCCTCCTGGCTCAGCGCAAGTGCATTGAGCCGCTGGGTCAGCGCCTTGCCGCGATCGGAGATGTGCATCAGCACCTTGCGGCGGTCCTCCGGATCCTGGACGCGGTACACCAGCGAATCCGACACCATCCGGTCGATCATCTTGGTCAGGGTCGGATGATTGAGCAGCACCGCCTCGGCGAGTTCGCCCATCGAATGGCCCTTGCCGTCGGACAGCACCTTGAGGATGCGCCACTGCTCCACCGGCACGCCTTCGCCGCGCAGCCGCGCTTCGAGCTGGCGGTTGATCTCACGATTGGCCTGCGCCAGCAGATAGGCGAGGTGTTCGGTGATCGGCGGATTGCGGGTGGGCGATTTGGCCACGATGAGACTTTATCGTTCCGTTTGAGTGAATCGGATGCGCAGTTTGCTGCATCTATATGCACAGAAATCCTTGAAGATTCAATATTTTCGAATAGCATTGATCATCGGGCCCGGGGAGGGGACTTCGGCGGGATCACCCGCACCAGGCAGGAGAGGGCGTGCTTTCGGCTGTCGATCTCGGACATCGTAGCTTCTATGGAGGGCCGCCGCTCGGCTTGCTGGAGCGCGGCGCACTTCCCGACGCGCATTGGGTGGAAGGGCCGGGAGACGGCGGCGGCGCGGCGGCGCGCCGCGCCCGCAACAAGCTCCGCGTCGCGAATTTCGTCACCTTCCAGGGCTCGCCGGGACTGTGGGGCCCGGCCTCGACCAACGCGGCGCTGCTGGCGGCCGCGGAGATCAACAAGCGCGGCGGCATCCTCGGCCGCGAGATCGAACTGGTGTTCAGCGACGCCGGCGGTCCGATCGAGGACGTCGCCCGCCGGGTGGCGCAGGCGGTAGATTACGACGACGTCGACATCGTGATGGGCTCGCACATCAGCGCGGTGCGGGTCGCGCTGCGCAACGCCATCCGCGGCCGGGTGCCGTACATCTACACGCCGGTCTATGAAGGCGGTGAACGCACCCCCGGGGTGATGGCGATCGGCGAGACGCCGCGCTGGCAGAGCCGCCCGGCGATCGACTGGCTGGCGAGGGAGAAGAAGGCGCAGCGCTGGTATCTGATCGGCAGCGACTACGTCTGGCCGTGGCTGTCGCATCGCGCGGTGAAGACATACATCAAGGACGCCGGCGGCCAGGTGGTCGGCGAGGAGTTCGTGCCGCTCGGCGAGGACGATCACGAGCGGCATCTCGACCGCATCCGCGCCGCGAAACCCGATGCGGTGCTGATCTCGCTGATCGGCAACGACAGCGTGACGTTCAATCGCTCGTTCGCCGAAGCCGGCCTGTCGCGCCACATCCTCCGGCTCGCCGGCGCGATGGACGAGACCGTGCTGCTCGGCATCGGCGCCGACAACACCGAGAACCTGTTCTGCGCGTCGGGCTATTTCGGCTGCTACGACTGCGCCGCCAACGATGCGTTTCGCGATTCCTATCGCCGGATGTTCGGCCCGACGGCGCCGCCGATCGGCTCGGTCGGGCAGTCGAACTACGAAGGCCTGCGGTTTCTCGCCACGATCGCCGACAAGGCGCAGACGCTGGCGGCCCGTCCGCTGCTGCAGGCTGCGCGCAACGTGGTGTATCAGGGCGGGCGCGGCGAGGTGACGATCCGCGACGGGCGCGCGCGGATGACGATGCATCTGGCCGAAGCCGACGGTCTGGATTTCAAGCTGCTCCGCACGTTCTAAGTCGCGCGGGCCTGCGAGCTGCGCCACTGCAAAATAATACTTGAAACGGAAAATATTTCCGTATGTATTATCCACGTGATGCGGCGCCGCTCCCGCGCGCCGCTCCGGCCTTCCCAGGGCCGCATCGCCGATCCGCCCACGCGCAGGAGAATGATCTTGGCCGTTTCGCTTCCCACCCCCACGCAGCTTCTCGACGTCGCCGATCAGTGCGGCCTGTCGCTCACCGACGAGGACATCGTCTCGTTCCGTGGGCTGATGCAGCCGTCGATCGACGCCTATAACGTGGTTGCGGCGCTGCCGGACGAAGTGCCGCTGGTGAAGTATCCGCGCACGCCGGGCTACACCCCCGGCGCGGAGGAGAATCCGCGCAACGCCTGGTATCGCAAGTCGAGCGTGAAGGGCGCAGCGTCGGGCAAGCTCAAGGGCAAGACCGTCGCGCTGAAGGACAACATCATGCTGGCCGGCGTGCCGATGATGAACGGCTCGTCGACCCTCGAAGGCTACGTGCCGGATTTCGACGCCACTGTCGTCACCCGCATTCTCGATGCCGGCGGTGAGATTCTCGGCAAAACCCATTGCGAGCATTTCTGCATGTCCGGCGGCAGCCACACCGGCTCCAACGGTCCGGTGCACAATCCGCACAAGATGGGCTACTCGGCCGGCGGCTCTTCGTCGGGCAGCGCCGTGGTGGTCGCACTCGGCGAAGCCGATATGGCGATGGGCGGCGACCAGGGCGGCTCGATCCGGATGCCGTCGTCGTTCAGCGGCACCTACGGCATGAAGCCGACCTGGGGCCTGGTGCCATACACCGGCATCATGCCGATCGAGATCTATGTCGATCACACCGGGCCGATGACCGCGAACGTCGAAGACAACGCGCTGCTGCTGGAAGTCATCGCCGGCGACGACGGTTACGATCCGCGGATCCGGGCGCCGATCGTGCACGACTACACCAAGGCGCTCGGCCAGGGCATCAAGGGCATGAAGATCGGCATCGTGCGCGAGGGCTTCGAGCAGCCCGGCGCCGAGCCAGCGGTCAACGAGAGCGTTCGCGAGGCCGCCAAACGGCTCGCCAGCCTCGGCGCTACGGTCGAGGAGATCTCGATCCCGGCGCACAATCTCGCCGGCGCGGTGTGGATGCCGATCGGCACCGAAGGCATGACCCAGACCATGATGGTCGGCGACGGCTACGGTCTCAGCCGCCCGGACCTGTATTCGACTACGCTGATGAAGGCGCATCGCGGCTGGCGCGGCCAGGCGGACTCGCTGTCCGAAACCACCAAGATGATGCTGCTGCTCGGCACCTACATCAACAACACGTTCGGGCCGCGCTATTACGGCAAGGCGGTGAACATCTCGCGCCGCATCGCCGCCGCCTACGACCATGCGCTGGCGAATTTCGATCTGCTGCTGATGCCGACCACCCCGATGAAGGCGACGCCGCTGCCGGCGCCGAACGCACCGCGCGAAGAGGTGATCGGGCGTGCCTTCGAGATGATCAGCAACACCGCGCCGTTCGACATCACTCATCATCCGGCGATGTCGATCCCGTGCGGCATGGTCGACGGCCTGCCGGTCGGGTTGATGCTGGTCGGCAAGCATTTCGACGAACCGACGATCTACCGCGCGGCTCACGCCTTCGAGCAGTCGGGCGACTGGAAGAAGATGTGATCGAGGTCCGGTCGTCCGTCAGCCGGTAAGGTCCGAATGGAAAACCTGTTCGCCGCCCTGTTCGAAATCCTGAGCTTCGGTTCCATCGTCGTGCTGGTGGTGCTGGGGCTCGGGATCATTGCCAGCATGATGGGCATCTTCAACTTCGCGCAGGGCGAGTTCGTCCTGCTCGGCGCCTACGTCACCTATCTGGCCCACACCGCCGGTCTGCCGGTGTGGACCGGCATGGTGGCGGCGCCGTTCGTGGTCGGCGCGTTCGGCCTGGTGCTCGAACGGCTGATCGTGCGGCGGTTCTACGCCGCCCCGATCGTGGCGATGCTCGGCACCTATGCGCTCGGCCTGATCATCCGCGAGATCGTCCGCGGCCTGATCGGTGGCCTCTACATCTCGGTGCCGGAGCCGGTCGGCGGCTCGATCACGATCGGTGCGATGCATCTGTCGACCTGGCGGCTGGTGATCATCGTGGTGACCGCGCTGGTGATGATCGGCAGCTATCTCCTGCTGTCGCGCACCTCGTTCGGATTGAGGGTGAGGGCGTCGCTGGAGAACCCGGCGCTGGCGCGCGCCTCCGGCATCTCCACCAACGCGATCTACGGCGCCACCTTCGCGTTCGGTGCGGCGCTCGCCGGCCTCGCCGGTGCGCTGATCGTGCCGGTGTTCTCGCTGTTCGCCGATCTCGGCCTGCGCTTCCTGATCCAGGGGTTCATCGCCGTAATGGTCGGCGGCGTCGGCTCGTTCGCCGGCCCGGTCGCCGGCGCCGGCATCATCGGTACGCTGTCGGCGGCGCTTCCCTGGGTGATCCAGCCGGTGATCGCCGACGTGCTCGTCTTCGTGCTCGCGATCATCTTCATCAAATTCCGGCCGCAGGGCCTCGTTTCGGGAAAAGGGATCTAGCCTGATGTCCAGCGACTCCAACTTCGAGATCAACCGCCGCCGGTTCCTGTCCAATTTCGCTTTCGCCAGCACGGCGATCGCCACCGGAGTCGGAAGCTGGGTGATCCCGGCGGACTGGGCCAATGCCGCCGCCGGTCCTATCAAGGTCGGCATCGCCACCGACCTCACCGGTCCGATCGGCTACGCCGGCAACGCCGACGCCAACGTCGCCAAGATGGTGGTGAAGCAGATCAACGACGCCGGCGGCCTGCTCGGGCGGCCGCTCGAACTGCACATCGAGGACACCGCGTCGAACGAAGCGGTCGCGGTCGGCAACGTCCGCAAGCTGATCCAGCGCGACAAGGTCGATGTCGTGCTCGGCGGCGTCACCTCGTCGATGCGCAACGCCATCAAGGACGTGATCGTCGCCCGCGGCAAGACGCTGTACATCTATCCGCAGCTCTACGAAGGCAAGGAGTGCACGCCGTATCTGTTCTGCACCGGCCCGACCCCCGCGCAGCAGTGCGACGAGTTCATCCCGTGGCTGATCAAGAACGGCGGCAAGAAATTCGCGCTGCCGAGCGCCAATTACGTCTGGCCGCACACGCTCAACGTCTACGCCCGCAAGGTGATCGAGGCCAATGGCGGCGAGGTGGTGCTGGAAGAATATTACCCGCTCGACCAGATCGATTTCTCATCGACCGTCAACCGCATCATCTCCAACAAGGTCGACGTGGTGTTCAACACCGTGATCCCGCCCGGCGTCGGCCCGTTCTTCAAGCAGCTCTACGAAGCCGGATTCCTCAAGAACGGCGGCCGTCTGTCCTGCGTGTATTACGACGAGAACACCCTCGGCATCAACCAACCGGCGGAGATCGAAGGGTTGGCGAGCTGCCTCGACTACTTCAAAGCGGTCGCCAAGGACGATCCGGTCAGCGCCAAGATCCAGGCCGCCTACGACAAGGAATTCCCCGGCACCTTCCTGTTCGCTGCCGGCAGCGCCGCCACCGGCACCTATCGCGGCCTGAAGCTGTGGGAAGCCGCGGTGAAGGAAGCCGGCAAGATCGACCGTGACGGCGTCGCCGCCGCGCTCGATCACGCCAAGATCGCCGAAGGCCCCGGCGGGCCGGCCGAAATGGTGCCGGGCAAGCGCCACTGCACG
>NZ_QPFS01000058.1:0-28729 GCF_010906995.1 Rhodopseudomonas sp. WA056
ATCAACGACAATCAGAAAAGACAACAATCATGGGAGGACCAACATGCGTGTGATCGATCTGGGAAACCGCACTTTACGCCGTCGTGATGTTCTGGCGCTGTTCGGCGGCGCCGCTGCGGCCGGCGTGCTCGGATTGCCGCGCGAAGTGCTGGCCGCCAAGGCCGGCGGCATTCTCAAGGTCGCTGCCCCCGCCAATCCGTCGTCGCTCGATCCGGCGACCGGTGGCGCCGGCTCCGATCACAGCATCCTGTGGACGATGTACGACACGCTGGTCGAATGGGACTACGACACGTTGAAGCCGAAGCCCGGCATGGCGAAGTGGTCGTATCCCGATCCCAAGACCATGGTGCTGGACATCTCCGAGGGCATCAAGTTCCACGACGGCACGCCGCTCGACGCCGAGGCGGTCAAGTTCAACCTCGATCGCAATCGCTCCGACCAGCGTTCTAACGTCAAGTCCGATCTGCTGACGATCGAATCCGTCGACGTCACCGGCCCGCTTCAGGTGACGCTGAAGCTGAAAAATCCCGACACCTCGCTGCCGGCGATCCTGTCGGACCGCGCCGGCATGATGGTGTCTCCGACCAACATCAAGGCGCTCGGCAACGAGACCGATCGCAAGCCGGTCGGGGCCGGCCCGTGGAAGTTCGTGCGCTGGAACGATAACGAGATCATCGTCGTCGCCCGTAACGAGAGCTACTGGCGCAAGGGACGACCGTTCCTCGACGGCATCGAGTTCAATATCATCCCGGAAAACGCGACCGCGTTACGTTCGGTGGTCGCCGGCCAGAACGACATGGCGTTCCAATTGCCGGCGCGGCTGAAGCCGGTGATCGAGCGCGCCAAGGACCTCAAAATGGTCTCGTCGCCGACGCTGTACTGCATCCAGGTGTATTTCAACTACGCCCGCGCGCCGCTCGACAACGTCAAGGTCCGTCAGGCGATCAACTTCGCGCTCGATCGCGAAGACTTCGTCAAGGCGGCGCTGAGCGGACTTGGCGAACCGGCCCGGATGACGCTGCCGAGCACCCACTGGGCCTACGCCAAGGACGTCGCCGGCACCTATCCGCACGATCCGGAGAAGGCGAAGAAGCTGCTCGCCGAAGCCGGCTATAAGGACGGGCTGGAAATGACGATCGGCGGCTATACCGACCAGGACTCGGTGCGACGCGGTGAAATCATCCAGGATCAGCTCGGCAAGGTCGGCATCAGGCTGAAGTTCACCCGCGGCACCATCGCCGAGATCAGCGCGCAGTTCTTCGCCCAGGAGAAGAAGTTCGATCTGTTGGTGTCGGCCTGGACCGGTCGGCCCGATCCGAGCATGACCTACGCGCTCGGCTTCGACAAAGGCGCCTACTACAACGCCGGCCGCATCGCCGATCCGGAGCTGTCGAAGCTGATCCAGGAGAGCCGCGCCAGTCAGGATCTCGCCGAGCGCGCCGAGGTGTTCGCCAAGATTCAACGCATCACCGTGGGGCAGGCGCTGTCGGCACCATTGGCGTTCCAGTACGAGCTCGATGCGCTGTCGGCGAAGGTGAAGAACTTCCAGCCGAACCTGCTCGGCAAGCCGAAGTTCGAGAACGTCTCGCTCGCCTGATCGCCCGGCGCCGCGAGAGATCGCGGCGCCCTTTCTCTGGACTGGTTTCGCCATGTTGAACGCTCCGCGTCTGCGCATCATCGGTCGCCGCCTGCTGCACGCGGTGCCGGTGGTGGTGCTCTCCACCTTCATCGTGTTCGGTCTGCTCAAGCTGGTGCCGGGCGACGTCGCGGTGACGTTGGCGGGCGACAACGCGTCCGAGCAGCGCATCGCCGAGATCCGCGAGCTGTACGGATTGAACCAGCCGTTCCTGGTGCAATACGGCTCGTGGCTGTCGAAGGCGGTGCAGGGCGATCTGTCGACTTCGCTGGTGTCGAGCGAGGCGGTGCTGACCTCGATCGAGCGCTGCCTGCCGCATACGCTGCTGATCGTGGCGCTGGCCTTGCTCACAGCTCTGGCGATCGGTGTGCCGCTCGGCATCGCGGCTGCGGCAAAGCCTGGCTCGTGGATCGACGGCATCGTGATGGCGGTCGCATCGCTCGGCGTCGCAGTGCCGAACTTCTGGCTCGGCATGCTGCTGGTGGCGTTCTTCTCGCTGCAGCTCAATTGGCTGCCGGCGACCGGCGCGGTGTCGCTGATGAAGGACCCGGCCGCCGCGCTCAGCCACGCGCTTCTGCCGGCATTGGCGCTCGCCTCCGGCGGCATCGCCGAGGTGGCGCGGCAACTGCGCTCGTCGCTGGTCGAGATCCTGTCGTCGCAGCAGGTCCGCACGCTGCACGCCAAGGGGCTGCCGCCGTCGTCGATCCTGTGGCGGCACGGGCTGAAGAACGTCAGCGTCAATCTGCTCACCGTGATCAGCCTGCTCGCCAACCGGATGCTGGCCGCGACCGTGGTGGTGGAAGCGGTGTTCGCCATTCCGGGGATGGGCGGCCTGATCGTCAACGCCGCGATGAACCGTGATTTTCCGGTGGTGCAGGGAGTGGTGTTCACCATGGTGCTGATCGTGGTGGCGCTCAATCTGCTCACCGACATTCTCTACAGCGTGCTCGACCCGAGGATCTCGACATGACCACGGTCTCGCTCGCGGCCCCGCAGCATCACCACCGCTGGCGTCGGTCGCGCCGTTTCCTGCGCTGGTTCGTCTCCGATCTGCGCGGCGCCATCAGCCTGACGTTTCTGCTGGTCCTGCTGGTGATCTCGCTGCTGGCGCCGTGGATTGCGCCCTACGATCCGGTCGCCCAGAACATCGATGCGGCGCTGGCGCCGATGTCGGCGCAGCATTGGCTCGGCGCGGACGATCTCGGCCGCGATACGCTGAGCCGGCTGATCTACGGCGGCATGGCGTCGCTGTATGCGAGCTTCCTGGCGGTCGCGATCGCCGTGCTGATCGGCGTCCCGGTCGGCATTCTTGCCGGCTATCTCGGCGGCTGGGTCGACACCATGATCAGCCGCGTCATCGACAGTTTCCTGTCTTTCCCGGCGATCGTGCTGGCGATCGCCGTGACCGGCGCGCTCGGCATCGGTCTCACCAACGGCATGATCTCCGTCGGCATCGTGTTCGCGCCGCAGCTTGCGCGGCTGGTGCGCGCCCGCACGCTGGTGGTGCGGCAGGAGCTGTATGTCGACGCCGCGCGCTGCTTCGGTGGCTCGACCGGCCGCATCCTGTGGCGTCATGTTCTGCCGAACGCGATCCAGCCGGTGATCGTGCAGGTGACGCTGCTGCTCGCCGCGGCGCTGCTCGCCGAGGCCAGCCTCAGCTTCCTCGGCCTCGGCATTCAGCCGCCCGATCCGAGCTGGGGCGCGATGCTGGCGCGCGCCTATCAGAACATGGAGATCGCGCCGGAGCAGATGTATCCGCCGGGCCTCGCCATCCTGTTCACCGCGCTCGCGTACAATACGCTCGGCGAATCCTTGCGGGCGGCACTCGATCCGACCATGAAGCGCAACTGATCAATCAAGAAAAGCAAGGACGAGACATGACCGTGGACGCCAAGGAAGCCGACTATCTGGCAAAGCTGCATGCGCTATGGGCCAAGGCGTGGCCCAAGGGCACGCCGCGCGAGCCGCAATATCTGCACGGCGAAGTCGCGCTCAGCGAGTATCTACGGGCCTGGGCGAAATCGGCGCCGCAGCGGCCGGCGGTGATCTTCTACGGCCACGTCACCACCTATGCGGATCTCGACGAGCAGAGCGACCGCTTCGCGGCGCTGCTGATGCAGAAGGGCGTGAAGAAGGGCGACCGGGTCGCGGTGTTCCTGCCGAACTGCCCGCAGTTCCACATCGTATTCTTCGGCATCCTCAAGCTCGGTGCGATCCATGTGCCGGTCAGTCCGCTGTCGCGGGCGTTCGAGTTGTCCTACGAGCTCAACGATACCGACGCCGAAGTCATCGTGGCGCTCGACCAGCTCGCCGGCGTGGTCGAGCAGGTGCGCGCCGAGACCTCGCTGCGCGAAGTGATCGTCACCAGCTTCGCCGACGTGATCCCGGCCGATCCGACGATCCCGGTGCCGGACTCGGTGAGCGGCCCGCGTATCGCGGTGCCGGGCGCGACCGACCTGCTGCCTGCGCTCGCGGCATTGCCGAGGCCGGAGCCGCTGCCGCCGGCCTCGCTCGACGATGTCGCGGCGCTCAACTACACCGGCGGCACCACCGGCATGCCGAAGGGCTGCGTCCACACCCAGCGCGACATGGTCTACACGGCGGCCGCCAATCACGGCATCTCGGTGGTGGCCGATCAGAACAGCGTGTTCCTGTCGTTCTTCCCCGAGTTCTGGATCGCGGGCGAGAACTTCGGTCTGATCTTCCCGATGTTCACCGGCGCCACGCTGGTGCTGCTGGCGCGGTGGGATGCGCTCGGCGTGCTGAGCGCGATCCAGCGTTACAAGGTCAACGTCACCGCGATGCCGGTCGATGGCGCGGTCGAATTGATGGATCACCCGCGCTTCAAGGAGTTCGATCTGTCCTCGCTCAGCCAGGTGCGGGTTGTGTCGTTCGTCAAGAAGCTCAATCCGACCTATCGCAAGCGGTGGAAGGATCTCACCGGCACGATTCTCACCGAAGCCGCGTGGGGCATGACCGAGACCCACACCTCGAACACGTTCACGGCCGGCTTCCAGGGCGACGATTTCGATCTGGTGTCGCAGCCGATCTTCGTCGGCCTGCCGGTGCCCGGTGCGGAGTTCAAGATCACCGACTTCGAGACCGGCGAACTGGTGCCGCTCGGCGGCGAAGGCGAAATCCGCGTCCGCACGCCGTCCCTGCTCAAGAGCTACTGGAATAAGCCGGAGGCGACCGCGCAATCGCTGGTCGATGGCTGGCTGCGCACCGGCGACATCGGCACCATCGATTCCGATGGCTTCCTGCACTTCCTCGGCCGCCGCAAGGAGATGCTCAAGGTCAAGGGCATGAGCGTGTTTCCGCCGGAGATCGAAGCACTGCTCGGCCAGCATCCGAAGGTGCTCGGTTCAGGCGTTGTCGGGCGCGACGATCCCGGCAAAGGCCAGGTGCCGGTCGCCTTCATCCAGCTCAAGCCGGAAGCCGAAGGCACCATCACGCCGGCCGAGCTGCAGGCCTGGTGCGCCGAGCGGATGGCGGTCTACAAGGTTCCGGAGATCCGTATGATCGACGCGTTGCCGATGACCGCGACCGGCAAGGTGAAGAAGCAAGAGCTGAACGCCAACGCGCCGCTGTGAAACGAGACGGCCGGCGACGCTAAGGCGTCGCCGGCCCAAAGCTACCTGCCGAGGAAATCCCCAATGCCGTTCCGAAAACTGCTGATCGCCAACCGCGGCGAGATCGCGATCCGTATCGCGCGCGCCGCCGCCGAGTCCGGCCTGACCACAGTGGCGATCCATCCCGCCGAGGACGCGGCGTCGCTGCACGTCCGCATCGCCGATCACGCCGAACAGATTCCCGGCCGCGGCGCGCGGGCCTATCTCGACATCGAGGCGGTGATTGCGGCGGCGAAGGCGGCTGGCTGCGATGCGCTGCATCCCGGCTACGGCTTCCTCAGTGAGAATGCCGACCTTGCGCGGCGCTGCGCCGAGGAGGGCATCACCTTCGTCGGGCCGTCGCCGGAGGCGCTGCGGCTGTTCGGCGACAAGGTCGCGGCCAAGGAGCTGGCGAAGCGCTGCGATGTGCCGATCATCGCCGGCACGGTCGGTCCGTCGACGCTGGAGGAGATTCAGACGTTCTTTGCCTCGCTCGGCGACAAGCCGGCGGTGATGATCAAGGCGATGGCCGGCGGCGGCGGTCGCGGCATGCGCATCGTCGAGCGCGCCGAGGATCTCGCCGACGCCTATGGGCGCTGTCAGTCCGAGGCCAAGGCGGCGTTCGGCTACGAGGGCGTCTATGCCGAGCGGCTGATCCGCAACGCGCGGCACATCGAGGTGCAGATCATCGGCGACCGGCATGGCGGCGTCAGTCAGCTCTGGGAACGCGAATGCACCATTCAGCGCCGCAACCAGAAGCTGGTCGAGATCGCGCCGAGCCCGTCGCTGTCCGAAAGCCTTCGCAGCAGAATCGTCGAAGCCGCCAAGGCGCTGGCCGCGATGGCGAATTACGACAGCCTCGGCACCTTCGAGTTTCTGGTCGACGGTGACGCCGGCGAAGGTGCCGGCGTCTACGCGTTCATCGAGGCCAATCCGCGACTGCAGGTCGAACACACCGTCACCGAAGAGGTGCTGGCGGTCGATCTGGTGCGTGCCCAGCTCGCAGTCGCCGGCGGCGCGACGCTGGCCTCGCTCGGCCTCGATCAGCCCTCGGTGCCGCGGCCGCGCGGGTTCGCGATCCAGCTCCGCGTCAACATGGAGACGATGGACGCCAAAGGCGCGACCAAGCCGACCGGCGGTAAGCTTGCGATCTTCGAGCCGCCATCCGGGCCCGGCGTCCGCGTCGATACGTTCGGCTATGCCGGCTACACCACCAGCGCGTCCTACGATTCACTGCTCGCCAAGGTGATCGTGCATGGCCGCGGCGACTGGGCCGAGGCGGTCGCAAAGGCCGCGCGGACGCTGCGCGAATTCCGCATCGGCGGCGTTGCCACCAACGTGCCGTTGCTGCAGGCGATCCTCGCGCACGCCGATTTCAAGGCCAATCGGGTCAGCACCAGCTTCATCGATCGCCATGTTGCCGAGCTGGTCGAGGCTGCGCAGCAATTCGACCATCCGCTGATCGCGACCGAAGGCGCCGACCCGCGCGGCAGCAGCCCGACGGCTACTTCGGAGCCGGTCCCCGAGGGCGCGGTCGCGATTGCCGCGCCGCTGCAGGGCACTGTGGTGGCGATCACGGTCGCGGAAGGCGACGTGGTGCGGCCGGGGCAGCAGCTCGCGGTGATCGAGTCGATGAAGATGGAGCATCTGGTCGCGGCCGAGCAGGGCGGGCGCATCCGGCGTATCGTCGCCGCCGACGGCGTGACGCTGATGCAGGGCGAGCCGATCCTGTATCTCGAGCCGCAGGACGTCGAAGGCGACCACGTCGTCGCCGAAGAGGATATCGATCTCGACGCGATCCGGCCGGACCTCGCCGAGATGCTGGCGCGGCAGGCCAACACCCTCGACGAGAACCGGCCGGACTCGGTGGGGCGGCGGCGCAAGACCAATCAGCGCACCGCGCGCGAGAACATCGCGCAGCTCGTCGACGACGGCTCGTTCATGGAATACGGCAGCCTGGCGATCGCCGGCCAGCGCCGCCGCCGTTCGCTCGACGATTTGATCAAGAACACCCCGGCTGACGGCCTCGTCACCGGTGTGGCCACCGTCAATGCCGCGGAGTTCGGCGAGCACGCCGCGCGCTGCATGGTGATCGCCTACGATTACACCGTGCTGGCCGGCACCCAGGGCCACATGAACCACAAGAAGATCGACCGGATGCTGACGCTGGTCGAGCAGTGGCGGATGCCGCTGGTGTTCTACGCCGAAGGCGGCGGCGGCCGGCCCGGCGATACCGATCGGCTCGGCATGACCGGTCTCGACGGTCCATCCTTCGTGCAGTTCGCCAAGCTGTCCGGCCTGGTGCCGGTGGTCGGCGTCGTCTCCGGCTATTGCTTCGCCGGCAACGCCGCGATGCTCGGCTGCTGCGACGTCATCATCGCCACCCAGAACGCCTCGATCGGCATGGGCGGGCCGGCGATGATCGAGGGCGGCGGCCTCGGCGTTTATCATCCGGCCGAGGTCGGACCGGTGTCGTTCCAGTCGCCGAACGGCGTGGTCGATATTCTGGTGCAGGACGAAGAGGAGGCGACCCGGGTCGCGCAGAAATATCTGTCCTACTTCCAGGGCGCGGTGAGCGAATGGAAGGCGCCGGACCAGCGGCTGCTGCGCCGGGCGATCCCGGAGAACCGGCTGCGGGTCTACGACATCCGCAATGTCATCGATCTTATCGCGGATGAAGATTCGGTGCTCGAACTGCGCCGCGATTTCGGCGTCGGCATGATCACCGCCTTCATCCGGATCGAGGGCAAGCCATTCGGTCTGATCGCCAACAATCCGAAGCATCTCGGCGGCGCGATCGACGCCGACGCCGGCGACAAGGCGGCGCGCTTCCTGCAGCTCTGCGACGCATTCGACATTCCGATCGTGTCGCTGTGCGACACGCCCGGCTTCATGGTCGGCCCCGAGGCCGAGAAGACCGCGATCGTCCGTCATGTTGCGCGGATGTTCGTCACCGGGGCCAGCCTCACCGTGCCGCTGTTCGGCATCGTGCTGCGCAAGGGCTACGGCCTCGGCGCGCAGTCGATGATCGGCGGCGGCTTCCACGCCTCGTTCTTCACCGCGGCTTGGCCAACCGGTGAATTCGGCGGCATGGGGCTGGAGGGCTATGTGCGCCTCGGCTTCCGCAAGGAGATGGAGGCAATCGCCGATCCGGCCGAGCGCGAGGCTTACTACAAGAACAAGGTCGCAGAGCTGTATGCCAACGGCAAGGCGGTCTCGATCGCGTCGGTGTTCGAGATCGACAATGTGATCGATCCGGCCGAGACGCGGCGCTGGGTCATGGCCGGGCTGCGCTCGGTGCCGACGCCGCCGAAGCGCACCGAGCGCAAGCGGCCCTGCATCGATACCTGGTAGCAGCCGACGACTGTCTGAACGCATTGGGAGTGAGACGATGACGCAAGCCGCTTTCGAGACGCCGATCGACGATACCGGCGAGGCGCTGGCCGGGCCGTGGCGACAGCCGCGGCAGATGCTGCATGCGCAGGTCTACGACTCGCACGCCTCGATCCACGACGACGCCACCGCGCAGAAGCTCGGCTTCAAGGGCGGCACCATCGAGGGCCCGACGCATTTCAGTCAGTTCGCGCCGCTGTGCGAACGGCTGTGGGGCAAGGAGTGGTTCGAAACCGGCTGCATCTCGGCGCATTATCGTAACGCTGCGTTCGAGGGCGAGGACGTTCAGGCGATCGCCGACAAGCCGGTGGCCGGTGCGCGCCATACCACCATCCGCATGGTCAAGCGCGACGGCACCGAAGTGCTCCGCGGCACGGCCTCGGTCGGCCGCGACGCGCCGGCTTCGGCGCTCGACGTCCGGCTCACCGAGCTGAAGCCGTTGGCCGACCCGGTGATCCTGCGCGACATCTCGGTCGGCATGACGACCAAGACCCAGGCGGCGCAGATGGACCATGACCAGATCATGGGCGAGCTGTATCCGTTCTCGCTCGCCCAGAAGCTGGAAGTGATCACCGAGCCGTCGCCGTATTATCGGCCGGGCGGCGGGGCGCCGTGGGGCAAGGCGATCATCCCGCTGGAGATGCTGAGCGTGCTGTTCCAGTACCTCAGCAAGCAGGACGGATTGCCGGTGCGCGGCCCGGTGGTCGGCCTGTTCGCCGATCAGGAAATCCGGCTGATCCACGGGCCGCTGTTCGTCGGCGAGCCCTACCGGATCGAGCGCAAGGTGGTGGCGCTGTCCGGCAGCAAGCGGACCGAGAGCATGTGGGTGCGCAGCGAAGCCTATGACGCCACCGGCCGCCTGGTCGCGACCATGCTGCTGAATTCGGCGACGCTGAAGGATTCCTACGCGCCCTATGCGCAGGAACACGCCGCGCTGTATCCGGCGGGATAATCCTGCCTATTGGGTCAGGAACAGGCTGGCGGCAATCGCCACCGTGATGATCGCGGTGGCGACCACGCCCGTGGTTTGCAGTGCGCCGAACCGGCGCATCGCGAACGCGAAGGCGATGATGATCGCCGAGACGACGATCAGTCCCAGCTTGGCTTCGGTCATGGGCCCCTCATGGGTTGATTGGCGCGATCCTAGCGGCTGGCAGGAAGCGCTGTTTGTCGGGGCGCAAGCTGCGGTGAATTGCCTGCGAGTTTGTCGCGGCACAACGTTGCGGCGGGGGCGGCCTCTATCGTCGCGCCATGACCGACGCAACCGCAGCGGGTGTGCCCGCGCTCTCCGACAGCACTGACAGCCGCGCCGCGTCCGGTGCCAGCGCGCTGGAGTCGCTCCCCGGTCACCTGATGATGTGGGTGCTGATCTTCAGCGAACTCGCGGCTTTCGGCGCGTTGCTGATCGGGTTCCAGATCGCACGAGCGCTGCAGCCGGACGTTTTCTCGGCCGGGCAGGCGCAGCTCGACCCGGCGCTCGCCGCCGCCAATACACTCTGCCTGGTGTCCAGTGGCTGGTTCGCCGCCAAGGCCAGCGCAGCCGCTCGTAACGGTGCGTGCGACGCGAGTTGGCGCTGGACCGTCGGTGCCTGTTTGCTCGGCGCGGCGTTCATCGCCATCAAGCTGTTCGAATACGCCGGTGAGATCGCCCGCGGTGCCGATATCGACGGCAGCACCTTCTTCACGCTGTACTTCTTGCTCACCGGGTTTCACCTGCTGCATGTCGCGCTCGGAATCGCGATCCTGCTCGGCGTCGCTTGGCGCGCCAATGCCGCCGCAGTCGAAAGCGGAACCTGCTTCTGGCACATGGTCGATCTGGTGTGGCTGGTGATGTTCCCGATCGTCTACCTGATGCGGTGAGGCGATGATCCGGTTCACCCAGCGCCGGGATCGCAGCGCGATTGCTCTGCTACTGCTCACCATCCTCGGTGTTCTACTTAGCCGAGGCGCCGCGGCAGCGTTTGCCGGCGGCGCCGTGCTGATGATCGTCGCGGTGCTGAAGGCCCGCCTGGTCGTGCTCGATTATTTCGGGTTTCGCGGCACGCCCGGGCCGTGGCGGGCGTTGTTGTTCGGCTGGATCGCGCTGGTCGCGTGCGGTGCACTCGCCTCGCCATTGGTGCAGGCCCTTCGCTAATCGTTCCGAACCTTGAGCCAGCACAAAGTTGCGGCGGTCCGGTCGATTAGTTTCGCAGGCGAAGCTGCAGCGCCGCACCTTCGCCTCCCCACATCGAAAAAGGAATCACGTGATGGCTGAACGCCTCACCAAGTCTGCCGCGCGCAATGTGTTCTTCGGCGGCTCGGCCTTCTTCTTCGCGATCTTCGTCGGGCTCACCGCCCACAGCCACTATTACATCGCGACCAAGTCGACCGACGCCTCGACACTGACCCCGTCGGTGGCCCGCGGCAAGCACGTCTGGGAAAAGAACTCCTGCATCAACTGCCACACCCTGCTCGGCGAGGGTGCGTATTTCGCCCCCGAGCTCGCCAATGTCTGGGTGCGCTGGGGCGGCGACAAGGATCCGGCCCAGGCCCGCGAAATGCTGAAATCCTGGATGGCGTCGCAGCCCTCCGGCGTCCCGGGGCGGCGGCAGATGCCGCAATTCCACCTGACCGATCAGGAGGTCGGCGATCTGGCTGATTTCCTGGAATGGACCAGCAAGATCAAGACGCAAAACTGGCCGCCGAACGACGCCGGCTGAACCGACCTCGCGCATCCGCATCAGAAAGACCTCGTGATGAAATATCAAACCCAAAAGGTCGCGCTGCTGTATTTCTACGGCGCGTTGACGCTGTTCCTCGCTCAGGTGACGTTCGGTGTGCTCGCCGGCACCATCTACGTGCTGCCGAACACGCTGTCGGAGCTGCTGCCCTTCAACATCGTCCGGATGATCCACACCAACGCGCTGATCGTCTGGCTGCTGATGGGCTTCATGGGCTGCGCCTATTATCTGGTGCCCGAAGAGGCTGAAAACGAGCTGTTCAGCCCGTTGCTGGCGAAAGTGCAGTTCTGGCTGTTCTTCGGCGCCGCCGGCGCCGCTGTGGTCGGCTATCTGTTCCACTATCACGAGGGCCGCGAATTCCTCGAGCAGCCATTCGTGATCAAGATCGGCATCGTCGTGGTCTGCCTGATCTTCCTGTTCAACATCACCATGACGGTGCTGAAGGGACGCAAGACCACCATCACCAACATCCTGCTGTTCGGGCTGTGGGGCGTGGCGATCTTCTTCCTGTTCGCGTTCTACAATCCCATCAACCTCGCGCTCGACAAAATGTACTGGTGGTACGTCGTGCACCTCTGGGTCGAGGGCGTGTGGGAGCTGATCATGGCGTCGGTGCTGGCGTTTCTGATGATCAAGCTCAACGGCATCGACCGCGAAGTGGTCGAGAAGTGGCTGTACGTCATCGTCGGCCTCGCGCTGTTTTCCGGTATCCTCGGCACCGGGCACCACTATTACTGGATCGGCGCGCCGGGTTACTGGCAGTGGATCGGTTCGCTGTTCTCGACCCTCGAAGTCGCGCCGTTCTTCACCATGGTGGTGTTCACCGTGCAGATGACCTGGAAGGCCGGCCGCAAGCATGAGAACCGCGCCGCGCTATTGTGGTCGGTGGGCTGCTCGGTGATGGCATTCTTCGGCGCCGGCGTGTGGGGCTTCCTGCACACGCTGTCCAGCGTAAACTACTACACCCACGGCACCCAGGTCACCGCGGCGCACGGCCATCTCGCCTTCTTCGGCGCCTATGTGATGCTGAACCTGGCGATGATGACCTACGCGATCCCGCAGCTCCGCGGCCGCGCGCCTTACAACCAGGCGCTGTCGATCGCCAGCTTCTGGCTGATGTGCACGGCGATGAGCGTGATGACCTTCGCGCTGACCTTCGCCGGCGTCATTCAGGTACATCTGCAGCGCGTGCTCGGCCAGAGCTACATGGAGGTGCAGGACCAGGTCGCGCTGTTTTACTGGGTGCGGCTCGGCTCCGGCGTCGCCGTTCTGATCTCCGCGCTGATGTTCGTCTGGGCGATCCTCGTCGCCGGACGCACCAAGCAGGCCACGCTGACTGGCGTCCTGCAGCCGGCCGAATAGGCCCCCTGGCGGCCACGGCAATCCGTGGCCGCTCTTTTCCATTCACGGAGATCGCCATGAAGCCCGCTCTGCACGCCATCGACGCGACGCTGCCCGCTCCGCCACCCTACACGCCCGCCGGCAACGAATGCGCGCTGTTCGAGCACGCCTGGAAGCGGCGGGTGCCGCTGCTGCTGAAGGGGCCGACCGGCTGCGGCAAGACCCGCTTCGTCGCCCATATGGCGGCGCGGCTCGGCCTGCCGCTGTTCACGGTGTCCTGCCATGACGATCTCACCGCGGCGGATCTCACCGGCCGCTACCTGCTGAAGGGTGGCGAGACGGTGTGGGTCGATGGTCCGCTGACCCGCGCGGTGCGGGAAGGCGGCATCTGTTATCTCGACGAGGTGGTCGAGGCGCGCAAGGACGTCGCGGTGGTGCTGCATCCGCTGGCTGACGATCGCCGTGTGCTGCCGCTGGAGCGCACCGGCGAGGAGCTGCAGGCGCCGCCGCATTTCATGCTCGTGGTGTCCTACAACCCTGGCTACCAGAGCCTGCTCAAGGCGCTGAAGCCGTCGACCCGGCAGCGCTTCGCCGCCATCGAATTCGGCTTCCTTGCGCCCGAACAGGAGATCGTGGTGGTGGCGGCCGAGAGCGGCCTGCCGAGCGAGCGCGTCGCGCCGCTGGTCGCACTCGCCGGCCGGCTGCGCAAGCTCAAGGGGCATGATCTCGAAGAGGGCGTGTCGACCCGCCTATTGGTGTATTGCGCCAGCCTGATCGGCGAAGGCCTGCCGGTGCGCGATGCCGTGCTCGCCGGCCTGATCGAGCCGTTGACCGACGACGCGGATGTGAAGGCCGCACTGATCGAAGTCGCCGGCGCGGTGATTGGATAGTCGGCCTCTCTTCAGTCATTCCGGGGCGCCGCGCAGCGGCGAACCCGGAATCTCTCTCGATAACAATCTCGGGATTCCGGGTTCGCGAGCTGCGCTCGCGCCCCGGAATGACTCCTTGGGATTTCGCTGGAGCGGACGCCATGCTCGACTTCCTCGAACTCGAAGAGACCGTCGGTCGCGCTTGGCACCGCATGGTCGGGCGCGCGGCGAGCTATCCGGAGCATCTGGAACACGCAGCGACGCTGAACGAGTGCCGTGCCGCGCTCGGCGTGATGTATCGCGGGCTCGGCGGCGAGACCGCGGTACAGCTTGCCGGCAGCAGCGCCCGCACCTCGGGGCACCGGCTCGGCTGGCGGCAGCGCATCGGGCTCGGCGAGGAGCGGCTGAGGCAGCCTGGCCGCGACGACGCAACGCTATTCTTGCCCGACCGGATCGCGCTGTTCGCCGATGTCGATCTCAATCGCGCGCTGTATCGCTGGCTGGCGGCCTGGTTCGCAGTGGCGCCGATCGGCAGCGTGCACGAAGCCGATCCGCTGCGGCGGGACGTTCTGCTGCTGCGCCGCGCGCATGCCACGACCCAGCAGGTGCTCGCGGCCTATCCCGGTCTCCGCGGCTCCTACCATCAACTTGCGGCCGCAACGGCTGCGGCGCGGCCACGCCGGGCGTTGCCGCGGATGGAGAGCGATCTCGAAACCGCGATCCGGGCCTTGCTCGGTGCGGAAGTAACGCCGGACCCCGAGCTGTGGCGGATGATCGTGACCGATGGCGAGATCTCCGTGTGGTCGCCGCCGGGCTATCAGCCGTTCCTGCCGTGCCCGCTGTGGGGTGAAGTCTGGACCCGCAATGTGGAGGCTCCGGTCCGCGATCCCGACGAAGCCGACGACGCGGCGTCCAAGCCGTGCTCGGAGCCGCGGCGCAAGGCGGCAAGGCGGAAGGCGGACGACGGGCCGCAGCGCGATCCCTTGGCGCTCAACCGGTTCGAGAAGATCCTGGCGATGGCCGAGATGGTCAATGTCGACCGGCCGACCGACGAGGATGACGACGAACACGCCGACAAGGCGGCCGACGATCTCGACGAGATCACCATCGGCAAATCCACCAAGAAGCCGGCGAGCAAATTCCGGTTCGATCTCGATCTGCCGCCGCAGGCGATCGAGCACAGCCGACTCACCGCGGGAAAACTGTATCCGGAATGGGACTACAAGCGCGGCGCTTACCTTGCGGATCATTGCCGGGTGCTGGCGCAGCAGGCGCCGGAGCAGGGCGAGGCGTGGCAATGCAGCGAGGCGACACGGGCGCTGGTCAAGCGGGTGCGGCGTCAGTTCGAAGCGTTGCGGCCGCGGCACGAGGTGTTGCGGGCGCAAGCCGACGGCCATGATCTCGATCTCGACGCGCTGGTGCGCTCGCGCTGTGAGATCGCTGCCGGCGACGGCGGCTTCGATCGGTTTCACCTCGCGGCGCGGCCGCAGGCGCGCGATCTCGCGGTGACGCTGCTGGTCGACGTCTCGCTGTCGAGCGACGCCTGGATCGACAACCGCCGCGTGCTCGATGTCGAGAAGGAAGCGCTGACCGTGCTGGCCCATGGTATCGAAGCGTGTGGCGATCAGCACAGCATCCTGACCTTCACATCGCGTCGCCGCGATTGGGTCCGGGTCGAGACCGTGAAGGGCTTCGATGAGAGCATGAGCCCGCTGGTCGAGCGGAGGATCGCGGCGCTGAAGCCCGGCTACTACACCCGGATCGGTGCGGCACTGCGCCATGCCAGCGCCGAATTGGCCAGGCAGCCGCAGCGCAAGAAGCTGCTGCTGGTGCTGACCGACGGCAAGCCCAACGACGTCGATCACTACGAAGGCCGGTTCGCGCTCGAGGACAGCCGCAGGGCGGTGCAGGAATCGCGCCGCAGCGGCATTGCGGTGTTCGGCGTCACCATCGATGTCGATGCGCAGGCGTATTTCCCGACGCTGTTCGGCCGCGCCGGCTATGCCATGGTCGGCCACATCGGCAGGCTGCCCGCCGCGCTCCCCGGCATCTACCGCAATCTGATGGGGTGACCGGCGGTCGCCGGAAAAGTGTCGAGCGCTACTGCGGCGGATCGATGATCAGGATGTCGAGATCGCGGCTCGGCTTGAAATTGGTCTTGCGCACTTCGAACCGGGTCGGGCCGGTCTTGACCACGCCGGTCTCGCAGAAGCTGACCAGCGCATTCGGCTTGCCCTTGTCGATCGTCAGATGGAAATCGCCGATCGGCTTGGCCCAATTGGCGCCGGTGGTCAGGACGTAGGAGAGGCGCTGCTCCGGCGGCGGCTGGTTGCCGTTCTTGCGCGTCATCGCCGCCACCGCCTTGACGAACGAGGCCTCGGTGCAGAACTTGCGGACGTAGTTGGTGCGCTCCTCTGCGGTTGAATACGGGCCGGTGATGCCGGTTTGGACGCTGCCGCCGACGCTCGGCGTATAGCTGTGCTCGACCACCAGCTCGCGCCCGGCAGGGAAGGTCTGATCCCAATGATAAGTCGCCCGCAGCCGCCAATTCGGCGCAAGGTGATGCTCCATCCCCTTGCCGACGTCGTAATCGTCGGGTCGGATGATCTCGTCCTTGAGCAGTTGCTGTTGCGTCTGCGCCGGTAGCGCTTCGAGCGCGGTCTGGGTCGCCTTGGCGCGCGGCTGCAACGGCACGCCGAGGGCCTTCAGCCGGGCAGTCACGTCGGCGTTGTCGACCAGCGCCTTTTGTTCGAGCTGAGCCGTGACGTCGCGGCCGTCGACCTTGGTGCGGAAGTTGAGGAAGTTGTCGGAGTCGTTGTTCGGCACATCGATGTTGCTGGCGTCGGAAAAGTCGATCTCCGGCATCGGAAACGCCACGGTGACGTGCTGATCGGCGCCGGAGCGATTGAGGAAGCGATAGCGCACGTCGATCCGCTCGCGCGAGATCGACAAGTCTTCCGACAGCATTTCGATATCGGCGTTGCTGCGGAATTCGAGCCCGCCGGTCGTCAGCGCCGCGGTGGTGTCGTTGGCCTGGGCCGGAAGGCTGTATGTCAGCAGCGCGATCGTCATGGCGGCCGCAGATGCAGCGATGTTCTGATGCACGATATCCCCCAACGCCGAGCTGTGCCGCGAACGCGCCGCGGCACTTGATCCGATTGTGCCAGAGCACACAACCGGATCATTGGGGCGGGTCAATAACGGGGATCAGTTCTGTGCCGGCGTCCAGCTCGGGAACGGATCGGGGAGCTGTCGCCACGCATCGGGCGTGAACTCTGCGTCCTCGCCGATCAGGCACATGTCGAGCTGGCGGCGCAGCGCGGTTTCGTTCATCTCGCCGGTGCCGATGAACACGATCTCCTGGCGGCGATCGCCCCACACCGGGTCGA
This sequence comes from Rhodopseudomonas sp. WA056, assembly GCF_010906995.1. NCBI lineage: Bacteria > Pseudomonadati > Pseudomonadota > Alphaproteobacteria > Hyphomicrobiales > Nitrobacteraceae > Rhodopseudomonas > Rhodopseudomonas sp. WA056. The sequence goes on from NZ_QPFS01000058.1 coordinate 16,960, forward strand.
AATACGGCTTCATCGCCTCGTGCCAGTCGACATTGTCCGGCCAATGCTGCGTCGGCACCGCCGACCACCACAGCCCGCGCTTGGAGGTCCGGACCATCGCGCCGGCCTGCGCCAGCTCGCCGACATGCTGCGGTCGCGTCGCCAGCCAGAAGAAGCCCTTGGCGCGGATTACGCCCGGCCAGCTCCGGTTGCAGAACGACTGGAAGCGCAGCGGATGAAACGGCCGCCGCGCGCGATAGACGAACGAGCGGATGCCGTATTCCTCGGTCTCCGGCACGTGATCTGAAAAGCCGTTCAGCTCCTTGAACCACAGCGGGTGCTGGTGCGCGCGCTCGAAATCGAACAGCCCGGTGTGCAGCACCGAAGACAGCGGCACTTCGCCGAAATCCGCCTCGATGATCTTGGCGTCCGAGTTCAGCGCGCGCACGATCGATCGCGCGGTTTCGCGCCGCGCGGGGGAAGCCGCCGATGCCTTGTTGAGAACGATCACGTCGGCGAATTCGATCTGCTCGACCAGCAGATCGACCAGTGTCCGCTCGTCGTCGTCGCCGGCGACTTCGCCGCGATCGCGCAGGAATTCCTGGCTGGAATAGTTCGCCAGCAGGCTGGCGGTGTCGACCACCGTCACCATGGTGTCGAGCCGGGCGATGTCCGACAGACTGTCGCCGTTCTCGTCGCGGAATTCGAAGGTCGCCGCGACCGGCAGCGGCTCGGCGATCCCGGTGGATTCGATCACCAGCGCGTCGAACCGGCCGCTTTCGGCGAGCTTGCGGACCTCGACCAGCAGATCTTCGCGCAAGGTGCAGCAGATGCAGCCGTTGGTCATCTCGACCAGCGATTCCTCGGTGCGTGTCATCCCGCCGTCCTGGCGCACCAGTTCGGCGTCGATGTTCACCTCGCTCATGTCGTTGACGATCACCGCGATCCGCCGACCTTCGCGGTTGGCGAGCATCCGGTTGAGCAGCGTGGTCTTCCCGGCACCGAGGAAGCCGGACAGGACGGTCACCGGAAGCAGGGAGTTATCCATGGCGGGCTGGGCCTTTGTTATGGTATTGGAGGGAAGACAAGAAATGTTATAACATTACGAGAAAGTCAGGCAAGGTGGCGCGCTTCTGCTCCCGCAAGACGTTGTTCAATTGATCGTGCGTTGGAAGCCGAGGGCCTGTCCCGGACGGCCAATCGCGAGCGTCCGCGCGCAGGTCGTGCCCCCCCTGCGCGCCGGCGGCCATTGAGGGAGAGGCTGTTCTGAAGTAAGGCTTGTCGAGGTCGCAATGCTTCGGCGCGCCTTTCACTGAAGCCTGTTTTCGGCCGCCGGCGCGCCTTTCCGGCGACGGACAATTTCACGGAACAGTTCAATGCCTGCTTATCGATCGAGAACGACGACCCACGGCCGCAATATGGCCGGCGCGCGCGGCCTGTGGCGCGCCACCGGCATGAAGGACAGCGATTTCGGCAAGCCGATCATCGCGGTGGTCAACTCGTTCACCCAGTTCGTGCCGGGCCACGTCCATCTGAAGGATCTCGGCCAGCTCGTCGCGCGCGAGATCGAAGCGGCCGGCGGCGTCGCCAAGGAGTTCAACACCATCGCGGTCGACGACGGCATCGCGATGGGCCACGACGGCATGCTGTATTCGCTTCCCTCGCGCGAACTGATCGCCGACAGCGTCGAGTACATGGTCAATGCGCATTGCGCCGACGCGATGGTGTGCATCTCCAACTGCGACAAGATCACGCCAGGCATGCTGATGGCCGCGATGCGGCTCAACATTCCGGCGGTGTTCGTCTCCGGCGGTCCGATGGAAGCCGGCAAGGTGGTGCTGAAGGGCAAGACCCACGCGGTCGACCTGATCGACGCCATGGTCGCCGCCGCCGACAGCGCGATGAGCGACGAAGACGTGCAGACGATGGAGCGCTCGGCGTGCCCGACCTGTGGCTCGTGCTCCGGCATGTTCACGGCGAACTCGATGAACTGCCTGACCGAGGCGCTCGGGCTGTCGCTGCCGGGCAACGGCTCGGTGCTCGCCACCCACGCCGATCGCAAGCGGCTGTTCGTCGAGGCCGGCCACACCATCGTCGATCTGGCACGGCGTTACTACGAGAACGACGACGCCTCGGTACTGCCGCGCAACATTGCCAGCTTCAAGGCGTTCGAGAACGCGATGACGCTGGATATCGCGATGGGCGGTTCGACCAATACCGTGCTGCATCTGCTCGCCGCGGCCCGCGAAGCCGAACTCGACTTTTCGATGAAGGACATCGACCGGCTGTCGCGCCGGGTGCCGTGCCTGAGCAAGATCGCGCCGTCGGTGTCCGACGTTCACATGGAAGACGTGCACCGCGCCGGCGGCATCATGGCGATCCTCGGCGAACTCGACCGCGCCGGGCTGCTGGATACCTCGTGCACCACGGTGCATTCCGAAACGCTCGGCGCCGCGCTGGCGCGCTGGGACATCCGCCAGAGCAACAGCGAGAGCGTCCGCACCTTCTTCCGCGCGGCGCCCGGCGGCGTGCCGTCGCAGACCGCGTTCAGCCAGGACCGCCGCTACGACGAGCTCGATCTTGACCGTGAGAAGGGCGTGATCCGCGACGCCGCGCATGCCTTCAGCAAGGATGGCGGTCTCGCCGTGCTGTACGGCAACATCGCGCTCGACGGCTCGATCGTGAAGACCGCGGGCGTCGACGCGTCGGTGCTGGTGTTCTCGGGGCCCGCCAAGGTGTTCGAGAGCCAGGACGACGCGGTGTCGGCGATCCTGACCAACAAGATCGTCGCCGGCGACGTCGTGGTGATCCGCTACGAAGGTCCGCGCGGTGGTCCGGGCATGCAGGAGATGCTGTATCCGACCAGCTACCTGAAGTCGAAGGGCCTCGGCAAAGCCTGCGCGCTGATCACCGACGGTCGCTTCTCGGGCGGCACCTCGGGCCTGTCGATCGGCCACGTCTCGCCGGAAGCGGCGGAAGGCGGCCTGATCGGCCTGGTGCGCGACGGCGACCGGATCTCGATCGACATTCCGAACCGCACCATCAGCCTCGACGTCTCCGAAGCCGAACTCGCCAAGCGCGGCGAGGAGGAGCGGGCGCGCGGCGAAGCCGCCTGGACGCCGAAGGACCGCAAGCGCAACGTCTCTGCGGCGCTGCAGGCCTACGCGATGCTGACCACCAGCGCCGCCAACGGCGCGGTGCGCGACGTCAAGCGCCGGTTCGGTAAGAACTAAAGCTCTAACGCCTCTCATCGTCATGCCCGGCCTTGTTTGCCGGGCATGACGGGCTCGCGAGAAAGACGTGGATGGCCGGGACAAGCCCGGCCATGACGTCGCTTAGGAACCAGCTAACAGTTTGTTTCAGCCCGACCGTCGGAGCGCGGCGAACGGCTGTTGCCGCGTGCCACGATACGCGGCGACGGCTTCGCCGAAGGCGAGAAACAGCGCGCGGTTGATCGGATTGACCTGCGGGTCGTACTCGGCGTGCCATTGCACGCCGAGCGCGAAGCCCGGGGCGTCCGCAATGCGGATCGCCTCGATGGTGCCGTCTTCGGCGATGCCTTCGATCACGATACGCGGGCCGGGCTCGAGGATGCCCTGCCCGTGCAGCGAATTCACCCGGATCAGATCGCGGCCGAGCAGCCGGGCGAACACGCCGCCGGGCGTGAGCTGCACGTCGTGACGGTCGGCGAACACCACGGTCGGATCGGGATGGACCTCACCGTTCTCCAGTCGCGGCATGCGGTGGTTCATCCGCCCCGGCAATTCGCGGATCTCCGGATGCAGCGAGCCGCCATAGGCGACGTTCATCTCCTGAAAGCCGCGGCAGATCCCGAACAGCGGCACGCCGCGCTCGACGCAGGTGCGCACTAGTGCCAGCGCCAGGTCGTCGCGCGGCTGGTCGTACGGTTCGTGACGGGGATCGGGCTCAGTTTTGAAATGCGTCGGATGCACGTTGGCGCGGCCGCCGGTCAGCAGGATGCCATCGGCCACCGCGAGCAGATCCTCGACGTCGGTGAACTCGGCCGAGCCGCCGAACATCAGCGGCAGCGCGCCTGCGACCTCGGCGACCGCACGTAGATTGCGTTCCCCGACATGCTGGACCGCAAACCGATTATCGACGAGATGGGCGTTGCCGATCACGCCGATCACCGCTCTGCCAGTCATCCTGTTCCTCCCTGACAACCCTCGGACCATACAGACAAAACGACGAAAATCGAGCCCGACGATGCCGCCTTATTTGGTTGCCAGCTCTGCACTGGTGGTCCGTCTGATCAGCCGGTAGAAGCTGGCGCCAATCAGGCGAGTTCGTGCGGCGTCCGAGCCGGCACGGGCTTGTATCTTCCCGAGGATCGCCCGCAGCCATGTGCCTCGCCCGATGTCGATGAATGTCCATTCCGGCGGGGCCGCCCGATGAGCGTCGTCTCACGCCCGGATACGCCCGCTGTTTCAGGCCCCGCCTCCGCGGCGTCGGCGGCGTCCACTCCGTGGCGACTGCCTGCCGTGGTGCGCAACTTCGTTCGCAACCGGGAAATCGGGCTGGTGATCGTCGCGGTGGTGATCGGGCTGCTGTCCGGCCTGTTGGTGGCGATCATCTGGCACCTGAGCGAGTTCGCCCATGCGGTGCTGTTCGGCATCCCGTTCGGCACCCGGCTCAGCGCCAATGGGGTGATTTCTTGGCAGCGGATCCTGCTGGTGCCGCTGTGCGGCGCCATCGTTCTGGCGATCATCGGGGCGTTCTATGCCGGCCGGTTCAGGGGGCGGCTCGCCGACGCGATCGAAGCTAACGCGCTGTACGGCGGACGGGTGTCGATGCGCGGCAGTCTGCTGATTTCGCTGCAGACGTTGATTTCGAACGGCTGCGGCGCATCTGTGGGCCTCGAAGCCGGCTACACCCAGATCTGCGCGGCATTCAGCTCACAAATCGGCCAGCGCCTCGCCGCCCGGCGCGCCGACATGCGGCTGCTGGTTGCCTGCGGCGCTGCCGGCGCGATCAGCGCGGCGTTCACCGCGCCGCTCGCCGGGGCGTTTTTCGCTTTCGAAGTCGTACTCGGCGCCTACACCTCGGCGAGTCTGGTGCCGGTGATCGCCAGCGCGGTGTCGTCCTGGCTGGTAATTCGGCATCTCGTGCATCCGTCGTTTCTGCAGATCCCCGGCGTGCCGACGCCGGCTTCGGTGGAGATGATCGGCCAGACCATGCTGCTCGGCGTGCTGTGCGCGTTCTTCAGCATCCTGGTGATGCTGGCGGTGGCGTTCTCGGAGCGGACGTTTCAGCGCATCACCGTATGGCGCGGCACGCCGCGGCTGCTGATCGGCGCGCTGTTCCTCAGTGGCCTGGCATTGCTCAGTCCGACCGTGCTCGGCTCGGGCCACGGCGCGATGCAGCTTCTGCTGATGAGCAATCCGACCTGGCTGATGCTTCTGACGACGCTGATCCTGAAGACGCTGGCGTCGGCGATTTCGCTCGGCGCCGGCTTCCGCGGCGGCCTGTTCTTCGCCTCGCTGATGCTCGGATCGCTGATCGGGCAGCTCTACAGCACGGTGCTGATGCCGTATGTCCCGGACATCGCGCTACAGCCCGGCACCGCCGCGGTGGCGGGGATGGTGGCGCTGGGGACCGGGGTGATCGGCGCGCCGTTCAGCATGATCTGTCTGGCGCTCGAACTGACCGGCGATTTCTGGGTGACGATCGGGGCCGTGGTCGCCGCATCCACGAGCGCCCTGATCGTGCGCGAACTGTTTGGCTACAGCTTCGCGACCTGGCGCTTCCATCTTCGCGGCGAGACCATCCGCGGACCCCAGGACATCGGCTGGGTCAAGCAGATCAGCGCCGCGACCCTGATGCGAACCGATTTTCCGACCGCGCCGGCGGACCTGCCGATCGCCGAGGCGCAGAAGCTGTTTCCGCCCGGTCGGGTCAAACACATCGTGTTGCGGCATGCCGACGGCAGCTATGCCGGCCTTGCCAACTCGGCCGAACTGCACGGTGTCGCCGAGGCCGGCGATGCGTCGCTGGAGACCCTGGCGCAGCAGGTCGATCAGTTCCTGCTGCCGCAGGTCTCCGTGCGCGACATTCTGGCGGCGTTCGACCGCAGTGAGGCCGACGTCCTGGTGGTGATCGACAACGCCGGGGACCGCCGGGCGATCGGGACGGTCAGCGAGGCGCATGTGTTGCGGACCTATTCCACCGAGCTCGAGCGCCGCAATCAGGAAGTCTTCTTCCGTTGATTGCGACGCCGGTTTCAGCCGGTCGCCGCAAGCTCCGCCATGTAGGCTCGCCAGCCGCCGAAATGCGAGATATCGCGGGCGCCCGCGAGCGCTTCAGGTTCGGCGAGGAAGCCTTTTACCTTGGCGCCGTCGGCGAGCGTCAGCGTGCCGATCGACAGCGGCGAGGGGATCGCCGCGACGAACGTGCCGAATGCCGCAGGCGACAGCGCCCATACCTCCAGCGCGATTGCTGCGCCGGCTCCGGGCGCCACGCGAAGCAGGCCCGGCTTCGGCGGCGTGGTGCCCTTCAGCGCATACAGCTTGTAGTCCGGAACGGTGGCGGTGACGGACAGCAGCCGGCCGCCGCGAGTGGTGAGCTCGTGATTCAGCGGCATCCCGGAGAGATGCGCGCCGACCACCGCGATCGCGATCTCGTCGCTGGCATCGCCGGCCGTGATCGCCGCAAGCGGTGGCTGCGCTCGGTCGCCGGCGCCCATCGGCAGCGCGGTGTCGGCATGGAAGACGCGGCCGAGGCTGGCGAGTTCGGCGTCGCGGCCAGCGGGCGCCAGCAGAGTGATGCCGAACGGAATGCCGTCGTTGCGGATCGACGCCGGCACCGCGAGGCCGCAGAGGTCGAGCAGATTGACGAAATTGGTGTAGGTGCCAAGGCGGCTGTTGAGCGTGATCGGGTCGGCCTGCACCTCTTCGACCGTGTAGGCGGTCGGTGCGGTGGGGAGCACCAGCGCGTCGATCCCCGTAAAGCTGCGCTCCGCGTGCTTGCGCAGCGCCTGCAATCGATACAACGCCGCGAAGGTGTCGGCGGCGGACAGCTTGGCACCGGCGAGCGTGATCTGCCGCGTCACCGGGTGCACCGCGTCCGGCTGGGTCTCGAGCAGCTCCCGGATCGTCAGGTAGCGTTCGGCGACCCACGGGCCCTCGTAGAGCAGCCGCGCCGTCTCGTAGAGCGGTTCGACGTCGATCTCGACCAGCTCCGCGCCAAGCCGCCGCCAGTGATCGAGCGCGTCCTCGTAGCCGCGCGCCGAAAGATCATCACCGAAGAACTGCAATTGGCCTTTTTGCGGCACGCCGAGCCGCACCCGGCTCGGCATCGCGCTGACTGCCGCCACCGGCCGATCGCGCGAGAACGGATCTTCGGCGTCCGGCGCCGCCATCACCCGCAGCGCCGTCAATGCATCGTCGGTGGTCAGTGCGAACACCGAGACGCAGTCGAGCGTGCGGCAGGCCGGCACGACGCCCGCGGTCGAGATCATTCCGAGGCTCGGCTTCAGCCCGACGATGTTGTTGAGCATCGCGGGCACCCGGCCGGAGCCGGCCGTATCGGTGCCGAGCGACAGCGGCACCAGACCGGCGCCGACCGCGACCGCCGAGCCGGAGCTCGATCCGCCGGGCACGAGGTCGCTGCGGATTGCGTTGCGGGGGACGCCGTAAGGCGAGCGCACGCCGACGAGACCGGTGGCGAACTGATCGAGATTGGTCTTGCCGATCACGATCGCGCCGGCGGCCCGCAGCTTGGCGACCGCTGTGGCGTCGCACGCCGGCTGATACGAAAACGCCGGACAGGCCGCGGTGGTCGGCAGGCCGGCGACGTCGATATTGTCCTTCACCGCGACCGGCACGCCGTAGAGCGGCAGCGACGGATCCCGCGCCGCCAGCGCGACCGCTTCGGCGACCGCATCGGCCTCGTCGCGCAAGGTGATGAACAGCGCCGGGTCCGCATAGGCGCGGATGCGTTGATAGCAGCGCGCGATCGTCTGCGCCGGCGTGCTGGTGCCGGCGCGATGCGCGGCTACGATTTCACTGATGGTTTCGAACTTGTTCATAAGGACACCGCGTAGATTTCGTATTCGTCGCGCACCAGATCGATGTGGTGGCGCATTGCACTTGCGGCGCCGTCTCGGTCGCCGCGCAGGATCGCGATCACGACTTGGTCGTGTTCGGCATGTGACTTCGCCAGCCGTCCGAGATTGCGGAACTGCGCTCGTCTGAACGGCTGCACCCGCACCCGCGTCGCCAGCGTGATCTCGGCGATGTAGTCATTATGCGCGCCCGCATAGATCGCGTTGTGAAAGTGCTCGTTGACGTCGTGGAAGCGCTCCGGATTGCCCTGCGAGCTGAGCATCCGCAGCTCTTCGTGAATCGTTTCCAGCGTCCGGCGCTCCAGCGGCGTCATCCGCTCGGCCGCAAAGCTCGCGCACATTGCTTCGAGTTCGGACATCGCTTCGAACATGCCGGTCAGCCGTTCGAACGATGGCTGCGCCACTACCGCGCCGTGATGCGGGCGCGACTCGACGAGTCCGTTGGCGACGAGCTGCCGCAGCGCCTCGCGCACCGGCGTCCGCGACACCTTGAAGCGCTGCGCGATCTCGGTTTCGTCGAGGGCCGCGCCCGGGCGCAGCGTGCCGCGCACGATCTCGTCGGCGAGCTGACGCCGCAGTTCCTCGGCACGGGTGATCTTCACCGGCGGCGGGGGGCGGGCGATCCGCGCGTCCGGAGCGACTACGCGCGCCGGTTCGGGAAGCGACTTCGTTTTGCGCGGAGTCGATGCCTCGTGGACGCTCATGGCGATTCCCGCGGTTCGTCGATCATGCTGACATGCGCCGCGACGATGCGCCAGCCTTCGGGAAACCGTACCCAGGTCTGCATCTGCCGGCCGACCTTGCCGGGCGCGTTGTCGCGGTAGAACAAGGTCGACGCGACCGCGGTGTCGCGGCCGTAAGACGTGATCACCGTGCGTGCGGTGGAGCGCATCAGTCCGACTGGCGAGCGCGCGGCGCGAAACGCCTGGATCTCGGCGTAGCCGTAGAGATTCTCGCCGCCGCCGTAGCGCAGCGTCCGTGGGTCGTTGTGGAACAGCTCGTTGAGCGTGGCGACGTCGTTGCCGACGAGCGCAGTCTCGTACCTGGCGAAGGCTGCGCTGACCTCGGCGACGACGTCCGGCAGATCGATATCCATGGTCAGAAATCCTTTGGTCGCGGCGCGCGGGCGACGCCGGCGCGCTCCAGCGCTGCGGCGACGCGCAGCGCGATGTCCTCGCGCCACGGCGCGGCGATGATCTGCACCCCGATCGGCAGTGGCTCGAGCGGTATTGGGGCGGCTACCACCGGCAGGCCGATGAACGAGATCGGCTGAGTGTGGATGCCGACGTTGGCACGCACCGGCAGTTCGACGCCGCCCAGCGTGAAGGTAACCTGCCCGAGCTTGGGCGCAACGCAGGGCGTGGCCGGCGCGATGATGACGTCGACCTGCTCGAACAATTCGAGCACGCGGGCGCGGTACCAGCGGCGGAACTTCTGCGCGCGGTCGACCAGCGGCGCCGGCACCATCGCGCCGGCGAGCAGCCGGTCGCGCACCGCGGGATCGAAGTCATTCGGCTGCTGCCGCAGCCGGTCGAGATGCAGTGACGCGCCTTCGGTCGTGCTGATCACGTAAGCCGCGGCGCGGGCGCGGGCGGCCTCCGGCAGCTCGACCGAGCGGGTGACGCCGAGCGCCTTCACCACGCGGCCCACGGCTTCCTCGGCTTCCGGGAACAGGTTGGTCCCGAAGTAACCGCCGGCTTTCGCGATCCGCAGGCCGTCGAGGCCTTGCGTAAGCAGGCCGGAGACCGGCTCCGGCGCCCGCGCCGTGCAGGCGTCGTCGCCATCGTCCGGTCCCTGCATCGCGTCGTAGGCCAGCGCCAGATCGCCGACGCTGCGCGCCAGCGGGCCGAGATGATCGAAGCTCGCCACGAACGGGAACGTGCCGGTGCGCGGCAGCCGTCCGTAGGTCGGCTTCAGGCCGAAGATGCCGCACAGCGACGACGGTACCCGGATCGAGCCGTTGGTGTCGGAGCCGAGCGCCAGCGGCACCTCGCCGCCCGCGACGGCGGCGCCCGATCCGCCGGAGGATCCGCCGGTCATCCGGCTCGGGTCGTGCGGATTGCGCGACGGGCCGTCGTGGATGTTTTCGCCGGTGAAGTCGTAGGCGTATTCGCCCATGTTGAGCGCGCCGATCAGCACGGCGCCGGCCGCTTCCAGCCGCTTGATCAGCGGTGCGTCACTGGCGGCCGGGCTGCGGTCGCGGTTGATCTTGGAGCCGGCCCGGGTGGCGAGCCCGGCGACGTCGAACAAGTTCTTCACCGCGAACGGCACGCCGGCCAGCGGGCCGACGCTGTCGCCGCGCGCGAGCGCCGCGTCGATTTCTCCGGCGCGCGCACGAGCCCGCTCGGCGACGATGTCGGTGAACGCATTGAGCGTTGCGTCGGCCTTGGCGATGCGTGCGAGCGCAGCCTCGGTGGCGGCGATGGCCGTCGTCGTCCCGTCCTTGACGGCGGCGGCGATCTCGGCGGCGGTCATCCAGTCGGTGGACATGGCGGTATTGACCTCAGGCACGGAACACGCTCGCAGGCTCGGTCTCGTCGGGAAGCGGAAATTCATCGACCATCCGCCCCAGCTTCAGCGAGACTTCGAGATTGGCCCGCACCGCCGGCTTCGATGCCGGATCGATCGGCAGACCGAGTGCAGCGGCAACGGCGTCGATGTAGGAGTCGAGAGAGTCGGTCAAAGCAGGTCCCTTTCAATTAACCGGCTGGTCATTCCGGGGCGCGCGCAGCGCGAACCCGGAATCCTGAGATGATAACAGCGAGATTCCGGGTTCGCTCGCTGGCGCGAGCCCCCCGGAATGACCATGGAGATTTGTGTGTCGTGTCATCACGTCACCGGCAGCGGCGGATGCGGGATCGCGGTGAGGAGTTCGCGGGTGTAGTCGTGCTTCGGGCTGCCCAACACCTGCTCCGATGTTCCCTGCTCGACGATCCGCCCCGAGCGCATCACGATGACGTGGTCGCACAGCAGTCGCACGACGTTGAGGTCGTGCGACACGAAAAGGTAGCTCATCCCCATCGACTGCTTGAGATCCTGCAGCAGGTTCAGCACCACGGCCTGCACCGAAACGTCGAGCGCCGCAGTCGGCTCGTCCAGGATGATCAGTTTCGGCTTCAGCGCGATCGCGCGGGCGATGCCGACACGGGCCTTCTGACCGCCGGAGAGCTGATGCGGAAAGCGGTCGAGCAGATCGAGCGGCAGGCCGACCTGCGTGGCCAGCTCTTCGCAGCGTGCCCGCACCGCAGCGCCGCCCTTGATATCGCCGAGCTGCAGGATCGGATCGGCAATCGCGCGCGCCGCGGTGAAGCGCGGGTTGAGGCTGTCGGTCGGATCCTGAAACACCATCTGGATCGACTTGCGCAGCGGCAGCCGCGCGAAGCGTTGCGGCAGGATGGTGCCGATCTCCTCGCCATCGAATACGATCCGGCCCGAGGTCTGGTCGAGCAGCCGCATCAGCATCATCGAGGTGGTCGACTTGCCGCAGCCGGACTCGCCGACCAGCCCGACGCTTTCGCCGTGGCCGATCTGAAAGCTGATACCGTCGACCGCGCGAAACACCTCCGGCTCCGGCGCCGGTCCGCGCGCGAATAGCCGGCTCAACGTCGCGGTCGCACCCTGACGCGGATATTCCTTCACCAGTTTTTCGACGACGAGGAGGGGGGAGGTCTGCTCCCTCTCCCCGCTTGCGGGGAGAGGGAGCAGACC